>JANMDA010000088.1:0-5281 GCA_031376085.1 Chloracidobacterium sp. | reverse complement strand
ATTTTATCAGACCGAAATCTGAGATATACAACATGCAATGGCAAGACGGCGACATCGATCAGAAAGATCGTGACAGGTTGAAAGTTGATTACAAGATCAGAAGCAAAGAGATGATGACGAGTTGCTCTGTCTGTCACAGATAGGAATTGATAGCCACAAAAGGCACAAAAATCACAAAAGGAGAAGTGGTCGAGATGACAAAAATGGAAACGATTAACCTATTTTCAATCTATTTTGTGTCTTTTGTGCCTTTTGTGGCCAATTAAAGGATTTATGCCCAGCCCAGCAAGCAAAACAAAATTTGCCTCAATTCGCGACAAGATATTGGCGCTGAACGGGAAGGAATATTGGCGCAGTATCGAGGAGCATGCCGATACGCCTGAATTTCGTGAGTTCATCGCCGAGGAGTATCCGCACGAGATCGAGGAATGGGACGACAGCCTGAGCCGCCGTAATTTTGTAAAGGTGATGGGAGCCTCGCTTGCTCTCGCAGGCCTCAGTGGTTGCGTCATTCAACCACCCGAAAAGATCGTTCCACCAACGCGACCCGTCGAGGGAATGCTGCCCGGAAAGGCGAATTTCTTTGCGACGGCGATGTCGCTCGGAGGAGTTGCTACTGGTTTGTTGGCAAAAGCATATGAAGGCCGTCCGGTAAAGGTCGAAGGCAATCCTGAACATCCAGGTAGCCGTGGTGCGACAGATGTGCTGGCTCAGGCGTCGATTTTGGGGATGTACGATCCTGATCGTTCGCAGGAGGTCACATATCGCGGCATGTCGAAAACCTGGGAAGCCTTCATGGGCGAGCTTCGTGCAGCCGTTGAGGAAAACAGGAAGGACGGCGGTGCGGGCGTCAGATTTTTAACTGAAACAGTAACTTCGCCGACGCTGATAGACCAGTTCGCCAAGGTAAAGGCTGAATTGCCCAATTCAAAATTGGTCCAATACGAGCCGGTCAATCAGGACAATGCGATGGCTGGTGCGAAAATGGCGTTCGGCTCGCCCATGCAGACGATCTACAAGTTTGACAAGGCTGAGCGGATATTGTCGCTCGATGCTGACATTTTCTCGGGCTTTAACGTTGCCTATATCAAGGATTTCAGCAAAGGGAAGGCGTTTTCTGAAGAGAAAAAAGAGATCAACCGCCTCTACTGCGTTGAATCGACGATCAGCCTCACCGGTGCAAAAGCAGATCACCGCTTAACAGTTAAACCGAGCCAAATGGCGGAAGTCGCTAAGGCGATCGCTAAAGCGATCGGCGTTGCCGGTGCAGTATCGACATATACAGAAAATTCGGCTTGGATCACAGCCCTTGCTAAAGACCTGATGGCCAATAAGGGCAAGTCGCTAGTGGTTGCCGGTGACAATCAATCTCCAGTTGTTCACGCTCTGGCTCATGCGATGAATGCCGCACTCGGTAATGCTGGCGAGACTGTGGTTTACGCTGAGCCGATGTCGCCGGGTACCGACAAATTACAGATCGAACAGCTTCGCGAACTCATCGGCGACATTGATTCCGGACGAGTTAGGATGCTTGTTATTCTGGGCGGAAATCCGGTATATAACACGCCTGCCGATCTTAAGTTGAACGCCGAGCGAATGGCGAAAATTCCGCTTCGCGTCCATCTCGGACTGTATGCTGACGAGACTGCCGAGCATTGCTATTGGCATGTTGCAGAGAAGCATTATCTGGAAGGCTGGAGCGATGCCCGCGCCTATGACGGCACTGCGTCGATCGTTCAGCCGCTTATAGCACCGCTCTACGACGGCAAAAATGTACACGAGGTTGTGCAGCTTTTCTTTAGAGAGAATTTTGATAAGAAAGATCACGACATTGTAAAAGAATATTGGCAAAGGACAGACATCAGGCCCGCAGCTGCTGCGAAAACGGAAGCGAAGTCGGACGCGGCTGAGCATACTGATCACGCGGAAAATCACGAGGCTCCAAAAGCTGCGGCATCACCAACCGCAGCTCCTGTTGCCGCAATTGCTCCGAAGAGTTTTGAAGATAACTGGCGAAAGGCAGTGCATGACGGCGTAATTCCGAAAACTGCCGCGACGCCTAAATCAGTTACGGCAAGCTCTGCCTTCCTCAGCCAGCCAGAAGTGAAAGCTACGGCATCGGGAAGCCTTGAGATCGCTATCCTACCTGATCCGTGTGTGTATGACGGCCGGTTTGTAAACAACGGCTGGCTGCAGGAATTGCCGAATCCGCTTAACAAGATCACCTGGGACAACGTTGCTCTTATCAGCCCGAAAACTGCGGCGGATCTTAAGATCAATACCGGCAACGATGCCCGCGAATTTGCGGGCGGTGCGCAGGGTACGGCCTTTATCAACACAAAAGGCGGCAATCAGTTTTCCGATCTTGTAACGCTCACCTATCAAGGGGCAAAGATCAATACACCGGTTCCGATGTGGATCACACCCGGACAGCCTGACGGTGTTGTCACGATATTTATGGGCTATGGCCGCACGCGTGCCGGAAAGATCGGCACGGGGCTTGGATACAGCGTATTTGATGTTCGCAAGTCTGATGCAATGGATCATGGCTTTGGTGAGATCAAGGCAACCGGCGAGCAGGCCGACATAGCATCAACGCAGATTCATTTCAATATGGAAGGCCGCGATCTACTTCGCGTCTGGGACATTGACGAATTCGAAAAGAACCCAACGATGGGCCATCAGCACAACGAATACGACAAGTCGATGTATCCGTTTGAGCAGCATCAGGCCGTTTACGAAAAGAATTATCGCTGGGGCATGTCGATCGACATCAATTCCTGCGTTGGCTGCAACGCCTGCGTTTTAGCGTGCCAATCTGAAAATAATATTCCTGTTGTCGGCAAGGAACAGGTCAACCGCAGCCGCGAGATGCATTGGCTGCGTATCGATGCCTATTACAGCGGCGACATCAATCAAGCGGAAGGGCCGCATTTTCAGCCTCTGCTTTGTCAGCAGTGTGAACAGGCTCCTTGTGAAGTCGTCTGTCCGGTCCACGCAACCGTCCACAGCGCCGAAGGCCTTAACGACATGGTCTATAACCGCTGTGTCGGCACGCGGTATTGCTCGAACAACTGTCCATATAAAGTTCGCCGTTTCAACTTCCTGCTTTATCAGGATTGGGACACGCCGCAATACAAGCTGATGCGAAATCCCGAAGTCACGATCCGCAGCCGCGGCGTGATGGAGAAATGCACATATTGCACGCAGCGTATTTCACAGGCCCGCATCGAGGCGGAAAAAGACGGTCGGAAAATACGCGACGGCGAGGTTGTAACTGCCTGCCAAGCCGTTTGTCCGACGGACGCGATCAAATTTGGCGACACCAGCGATCCGACCAGTGAAGTTGCAAAGGCCAAAAAAGATCATCGCAATTATACTTTGCTCAACGATCTGAATACGCAGCCGCGAACGACATATCTTGCCGGTTTAAAAAACCAGAACAAGGAAATGCCGGACTTTAAGCCGCATGTTCAAATTGGCCGAGCATTGGAAGACGACCCAAAATCCGCAGCGCCGAAACCGGGAGGCGAGAAACACTAAATGTTGAACCAAGATAAAGGCCTTCAACAAAAGCTTCACCCGGCGATGCTCGAGGGCGACCATACTTATGCCAGCGTCACTGACAAGATCAGTGACGTTACGCTTAAGAAACGCACGCCGTTCCACTGGTTCATCGGTTTCGGGATAGCGTTTATGATCGCCCAGCTGCTGTTGTTCACGGTCATCTGGCTTCTCGCGAACGGTATCGGCATTTGGGGAAATAACCAGCCCGTCGGTTGGGCGTTCGACATTATCAATTTTGTTTGGTGGATCGGCATCGGCCACGCGGGAACTCTTATTTCTGCCATTCTGCTGCTGCTTAACCAGAAATGGCGAACATCTATTAACCGCTTTGCCGAGGCGATGACACTTTTTGCTGTGGCCTGCGCCGCTATGTTCCCGCTGCTGCATACTGGGCGTCCATGGCTGGCTGCGTATTGGCTGTTTCCTTATCCGAACACGATGGGAATATGGCCGCAATTTCGTTCGCCGTTGATATGGGACGTTTTTGCGGTCTCGACGTATGCGACTGTTTCAGCTTTGTTTTGGTACGTCGGGCTGATACCCGATCTTGCCACCTTGCGTGACAGGGCAAAGAATAAGTATTTCAAATTCGTTTACGCAATGCTTTCGTGGGGCTGGCGCGGTTCGGCACGTCACTGGCATCGTTATGAGATCACATACTTGATCCTTGCCGGACTTTCGACGCCGCTTGTATTGTCAGTCCACTCGATCGTGTCGTTAGACTTCTCGGTGTCGCAGGTTCCTGGTTGGCACGCTACGATCTTTCCGCCATATTTCGTCGCTGGTGCTATCTTTGCCGGTTTCGCGATGGTGCTGATCCTTTGCATTCCGCTGCGGCATTGGTACCGGATGCAGGATTTTATTACGCACACGCACCTTGTTTATATGGGCAAGGTCATGCTTGCGACAGGTTTGATCGTGGTTTACGGCTACGCGATGGAAGCGTTTTTCGGTTGGTATAGCGGTGCCCAATACGAACTTTTCATGGTCAAGAACCGCATTTGGGAAGGGCCGTATTGGTGGTCGTATTGGCTTCTGATCTTTTGTAACGGCATCTCGATACAGTTTTTGTGGTTCAAACGGTTCAGGGAAAGTGAGTTTTGGCTCTTCGTGATCTCGATTGTCGTCAGCGTCGGTATGTGGCTTGAGCGCTTTGTGATCATCGTGACGAGCCTCAACCGTGACTTCCTTCCGTCGTCATGGGCGATGTATAGCCCGCGAATCTTCGACTGGTCGATGTTTATCGGCACTATCGGATTCTTCTTTACGCTGATATATCTGTTCGTGAGGTTCGTTCCGATCATTTCGATATTCGAGGTCAGGACACTTCTTCCGGAGGCAAACGTGCATGGACATCAGCAGGATTTTGAGGAGAACGTGAACGAGGTTGAATATACCTATGACAGGACGGATCCGCCGAACAAGGATTAGTGGACGTTCGGTTCGCGTGATGTTATCGCGATGAAAGAAGGAGAAGGTTATTTGAAAAGAGTGGCGGTGATAGGCGCGGGCCCGGCAGGGATGACGGCTGCCTATCAGATCTCGAAGCAGAAAGACGTCGATGTCACGTTGTTTGAAGTCAGCGGCAGCGTCGGCGGACTTGCAAAGACCATTACGCTTTGGGATCAGAAAGTTGACATCGGGCCGCACCGGTTTTTTTCGTCCGATACGAGGGTGAACGAGTTTTGGCTCGAGGTCGTCGGAGAAAATTATG
>JANMDA010000087.1:0-2085 GCA_031376085.1 Chloracidobacterium sp. | reverse complement strand
TAAATCTCAAGGCCGTACCGTTTTGCAACGGCAAAATCGTCCGCTCCGTGGCCCGGCGCTGTGTGGACACATCCCGTGCCGGATTTCCCTGCAGACTTATTCTCAAACCGCACGTCAAGTTCGACCTCGGCATCGGCTTCGCCAAGTGTTACATGATCGCCATTCATTATCAACGAAGTTCGGTCCAGCCAGGCGTGCTTTGCCTCCATTCGATCAAGCTTTGCGCCTTTGAAACGCGCAATTTCCTCATACTCGGCAAATCCGGATGTCTCGGCAAATGCAGTGGCGAGTTCCGACGCAACAATGAAAACTTCGGCATCCGAAACCTCGATCGCCGAATAATCAAAATCCGGATGCACTGTGATACCGAGATTTGCAGGCAGCGTCCATGGTGTTGTCGTCCAGATAACAACAATGACATTCTTGCCCGCGAGCGCCGGATCGATCTCTGCCGGGTCGGTCTTTAGCGGAAACTTTACATAAACAGAAGGCGAAGTGTGTTCCTTGTATTCCACCTCGGCTTCGGCGAGCGCTGTCTGGTCGTGTATGCACCAATAGACGGGCCGCAGGCCTTTGTAAACAAAACCGCGTTCGAGAAACTTTCCGAACAGACGCGCCGTCGATGATTCGTACTCCGGCGACATCGTCAGATATGGATTTTTCCATTCGCCGAGTATTCCTAAACGCTGAAAATCGCGGGTCTGATTATTCATTGCCGTTGACGCATGCTCGCGGCAGATTCGTCGAAATGACGCAACAGGTATATCGTTTTTGTTCTTTCCCTTTTCTGCCAGTTTCTTTTCGA
Organism: Chloracidobacterium sp.; assembly: GCA_031376085.1. GTDB lineage: Bacteria > Acidobacteriota > Blastocatellia > Pyrinomonadales > Pyrinomonadaceae > OLB17. Next base: position 1,280 of record JANMDA010000087.1, on the reverse strand, counting down.
CAATGGTCTCGATAGGCAGGCCGTGACAGTCGTAACCGGGAACATAAGGCGCGTCGTAGCCCATCATCGAACGCGTCTTGACTACAAAATCCTTAAGTATCTTATTGAGCGCAGTGCCTATGTGAATGTCAGCATTGGCGTATGGCGGGCCGTCATGCAGGATAAATTTGTCGCGGCCCTTACGGGCTTCCATTATCTTTTCATACAGGCCCATTTCCTGCCACTTCTTCAGCCGCGCAGGTTCCGACTGACCGAGATTTGCCTTTTGAGCAAAATCAGTCCGGGGAAGGTTTACTGTTTTCTTAAGATCGATTAGTTCTGTCATTTCCTTATAAAATCTAGATATTACCACGCTGAATCATCGTTAAAGAAGTAATCGAACGGGATAGACAAAGTGAACAGGATCGATTTTCATATCCTGCCCATCCTGTTGATCCTATTAAGTTGATTTTTTACTCTTCCTCAACGGTGCAAAGCAGCGGATACTCTCGTGACCGTGCGAGGTTCTTTGCTTTTTCGCTTTTCATATTCGCGATCTCGTAGGGATAAATACCTGCGATTCCAATACCTTCGTTGTGGACCTTGAGCATTATAGAAAAAGCCTCAGAGTCGGAGCGGTTAAAGACATATTGCAAGACGAAAACGACAAATTCCATCGTCGTGAAATCATCGTTGTGGAGAATGACTTTAAAAAGTTTCGGCTTTTCGAGCTTGATCTTGGTTTCTTCCAGGACTTCGCTGCCGCCGTCAATGTCGGGAAACTCAGGCATAGATATATTATAAGTGCCACAGAGTATCCAGAGACCACTGAGAAAGAGAAATTTTTTTTCCGCCGTTGTGCATAGTGGCTAATTTTACTCTGGCTTAGACAAAAACCGAACAAAGCTTGAAAAAAATATAGACGAAATTAAGTTTTTCTGTTAGATTTCAACTGCGCAACTGTTTACTTAGTATTCAATCGTGAAACCTAACGGCGATTCGTCGTTTTGTTTTTGCACTGTAAATGAAAAGGGAACAAACCACAACTCCGTCGTCCCCACGACAGGCCCGCGGTTCGGCTGCGGCTGCAAGAGCGATCAGTTTTGAGAACATCGACGCCATTTTTCGCAGCGTCGGCCAGAAGCTGCGCGAGGGCCAATCGGGCGAGGCGGAAAAGATCCTTGTCAAAACCATCGAAGTTTACGACCATACGCCCGATAATCACGCGAACCTCAAACGATTATTATCGTTTACCCTTGAGACCATCGGCCGATACAACGAGTCGCTCGAGACGATCAAGC
>JANMDA010000064.1:0-4485 GCA_031376085.1 Chloracidobacterium sp. | reverse complement strand
GTGGAGGCGGCGGCGGTGGTATCGGAGTTGATTCAACCGTTGGAATCGATCGCACAACCAGAGACGTCCCGCAGGCGTTGCAGAATTTATTCTTATCAGGATTTTCCCTTCCGCATTTTGGGCAAAACATAAAGAGCGTTCACGCGTTCAATTCAAAAATCAGTTTTTAACCTAATCAAACCTAATCAATGTCTTATGAATGATCTTTTTAAGGCTCTTATCCCAGACAACTGGGTAACTATTCACCCAACCTGTATCTTGACTATAATCGTCTTTGTCTTTTCCCTCATTCGCCGGATCCATGCTCACGCCATATTGTGTGACATAGATCTTGTACCAACGCGAAGTGCTGCCTTCATCATTTGGAACGGATTTAACTTCTAATATTTTTATTCGGGCATCACGGTAATGCGTGCCGAGTTTTGATGAAAGCTTGTCTGGAAATTCTCGGAGATTTGTGTCGAAGTTCAAAGTTCCAGTTTTACCAATCACTGGGTCAGAACTGTTCGCAAGTGTATTGGATGGTGCAACATTGGCCGGAACGTTAATAGCATTTGCTCTTGTGTTAGAAGCGGGTTTGACATTGACGGCATAGTTTACGGCAGCATAATTGGCTACCACCGGAGTTTTTGTACCTGAATTTGCAACGGCTACCCAGATAACCGGCAAACTAATTCCGCCGACAACCAGAGCGATGATCAGTAATGATTTAAGAGCTTTTGCCGAGTCAGGTATTTCTGCCGCAGTCGTACTTACACTCGATGTGCCGCCGTTTGCTCCTGCCGCAGTAGCGAACTCGGGCATCTCGTATTCGGGATCAAAAGGATTTGTGGTTTGTTCAGTTTTTTTTGGCGGAGGCGGTGGTGGTGGCGGTGGTGGAGCGACAACATTGTGGAAAATCGTCTGGCCGCATTCGCCACAAAAATCCGAGTCGGGCGGATTGGGCGTGCCGCAATTTGAACAAATGGTCTCGACCGGCTCTGTGGGTTTGAGATCCGGTCTGGGTTCGAGTGTAACATCGCCCCCAAGCTGGCTTCGGCACGTTCCGCAATATAAGGCACCGGCAGGATTATCCGAGCGGCAGATCCGGCATTGATTTGTAGCTCCAACCGGTTGAACATTTGGCAGGACAAATCCCAACTGTGTGCCCTCTAAACAAAATGGACATTCGGACATGCCGGTAAAAAGCTCGGCGTCGGCGTCAGTGCAATCGTGGCGAATTATATTTTTTCCGGCAGCTGATTTGCAGCCAGGACAGAAAGGTGCGATCCCTTGTTCCGTTACAAAATAGCTCTGCCCTTTTGCTTTTGTTACACAGACAAAACTGACCGTTTTACAGCTAGCGCAGACAAAGCGTTTTGAAATTTCATTTTGGCAGCTAAAACATGTCTTTCCGGCTTTTTCGCCTTTGCCTAATTTGCTTGGCGAAAATGTCTGGCAATTGCAGCAAAATTCCCAATATTCAGAAGCTGGAAAGCCGCCGGATAGTGCATGTCCGGTGATCTCGCAAGTGATCTTCGGATTTACCGCCACCTCGAATGCGGCTTCGTGAATAGGACAAAAAATGCGACGCGTTCCGTTATCTGCCATGTTGTGTGGGACTGTTATCTGATCTCAAGTTCACCCATTGAAGCTAATTGCCAACCGCCCGCAACCTGATTGACGCTGGCCGGCTGGACGATCCACGCATTGCCGCCCATCGGACGCGCACACGAGTAATATTTTTCAAAATAATTCGTGTAATCGCTCTTTGTCTGAAAAAAACCATAGCTCGGAACGACATACACACTGCCGCCGTCATTGACGATCATCAAACAGCCCTCATTGGTCGGGTCGGAAACCAAAATGCCTTCCTTATAGTCGAATTTAACGGGCGTCGAATTTTGCCCAAACTTGGCCAGATAATCAGTGACCCCGATAGGAAAACGCGGCGGCTCCTTAGGCTGCGAAGGCACCGGCGGAGGCGGCGCAAACGACGACCCCGAACTATCCGCGAGATTTTTCTGCAATCTTTGTATATCCGATCTCTGCTGAACAATTTGCTGGTTCATTTCACCGGTCAGCTTTGTCAAAGCTTCAATTTTTTGGTTTAGCGAATTGTCTTTGGTTTTCAAATCACTGAAAGCCCCCCTGATTTCCGCTCTTTCACGCTGCTTATTTTGATAAAGTACATAAATCAACCACGATAGACCTCCTATTACTAAGAGTGATGCAATTACTGACAAGACCAATTTAGCGATAAAAGTCCAATCAAACTCTTCCTCAGTAGAAAGCTTCGCTTCTTTATTTGAAGTGGTCACCAAAGCGTTTGTTTCAGATGGAGATGAGGTAACTCCCGTATCAGTTGTGCCCGAAGCAGACTGGGTGAAACCAGTACTGTTTGGCGTTTTCTTTGGATCTTCCCTGGGCGGTGTTTGTTCGCCTTTCGTCGTCCCTTTTGCTGTAGGGGGTTTGGGAGTCTCCTTTGGGGCAGGAATAAGCGTTGCATTTCCTGAGTAGCCAAAAACAGAACAGGGCAATGCGAGCACACCCATAATCAAGAAAAACGCCAGAATATTTCTCTTCATCATTTTATTCTCCTGCCGCATCGCTGTTACTCAAATTACTTTCCGCCAGTTTGTCGAGCATGTTGGTAACTCCGTCGGCTGGGTATAAAATGTCCGACAAAAAGTAGTTGATCGGCACCAGATTCAGACGCTCGCCCTCGGTTTGGAGTTTATCGGTTACGCCCTTGATGATCTGAGAATTCAGCTTCATCCAAAAACCGTCCGGCGCATTATCGATCCCAAAGTTACCGCTATTGCCGACGGACGTAAAAATACCAAGCGTCTCGTCAATTGGAGTCTTAAGTTCGTCGGGTTGCGAAAAACTTCGCGATTTAATATCTGTGAAACGCCCAAACGTATCGCGGAACGCATCATAGCTCCAACGGTCGCACCAGCGGATCGTTTTTGGTTCTGAGCCGTTGATGACCATATCCTTGACCGTAATGCCTGAGTATGGAGAGTTATCCGCAACCGAAGCATTTTTTGAGCCGTCAAACAATGCTCCCATTGCAACGCTCGTCTTGGCACTGCTCAGGCTGTCCTGATTAAGCAGGTCAACACTCTCTATATATATCTTGTCGAGGAAGGGGTTTTCTTCCTCGGTGACTACGGTTGCAAGGTGTTTCTTTAGCAATACCAGAATGTCTTTTGCTTCACGCAAAAGCACTGCTGATTTTCTCGGCAGCTCCGCAAAAAGTAAAAGTCCCCAACCATTCCCGCCAAGAATCAGATTGAGGCCGTTATTAACCATGATCTTTTGATTAATAACAGTCGCGCAGGCCTGAATCATCGCATAAGTAAGAATGTGGTAGAAAAAGAGTTTTGAGCGATAACGCTGATACGAAACTCTGCCCATTCGCTGCTTGATAACATTTTCTTCGCGCTCCTGGAACATGCTCTCGTCTAACTCGTTAACCTCAATGGCATAGAATGCGCCGAGATCGTCAGCAAGATCGCTTTCGATGCTCGAAAGATCAAAGTCGTCGGGTTTGCCGAAGATCACCCGGCTCATGTTCTTGCGAAAATCAATCGCACCGGGAAGCTTCGTATTCTGATCAAAGTTCTTGCGGGCGAACTGGAAAAATGACCGCCCTGCTACTCGAACGCTGTCCAGAACAAGAAATTCGTTTTGATGACGGATCGCCATATCGGCAGTGCCGCCGCCGATATCGATGAATACCTCCAGCCGTCCGCGCATGCCTTCGCTGTTGGTCGATCTGGCAATAGCACTGCTTTCGTCAACTTTATCGTACATGGAGTTAACGTCTGCCTGCCGGTCCTCGCCGTAGCAGTAGTGACGCACTTTTCTGATCGCTTCTTTTGCCTTGTTGTGATATGTATCACCATAGTCGGAGGAAAATGCCAACGGATAGGTGAAAACATATTCTTCCAATCGTGCCGACCGGTTAAAGAAAACCTCGGCATGAGCATAAAGGACGACCAATTCTAAAAAGAGTGAGCGCCAGGGAGTTCGTGTGTCCGTGCTCCATTTGAGATTGCTGTGCGTTCGCCACTGCTTATTAAAAACGCCGCTTGCAAACTGGTTATTGATCCCTTTATGCAGGCTGGGTATATCGACTTTAAAGAGATGCTCGATCAAGAGATTTTCAGGATCTATTGAAGGAAGGCGGTCGTCGAAACGGCGTGAAAGTAATATGGTGGGGAAAAACCCGCGTTGCCCGCCCCATTTTTTGGGAACAAAACCCGGATTCTCCGCCGGGCTTGTCTGTCCCCATATCGGTAACGGACTCATGGAAAAATTCAAAACTTCCGATTTCCGGCCCTTAACGGCGACGCATGTATTGCTGGTTCCAAAATCGACGGCCAAAACAGCTTTTTGGTCACCATCGAGGTCGATATTATCAAAATCTGCAAGGAACATAATTCCGCGTTCCTTGTCCACGGCGTCCTTAAAGACCATTGCTCTGGGCCGGTTCGG
>JANMDA010000041.1:0-4685 GCA_031376085.1 Chloracidobacterium sp. | reverse complement strand
ACGGCTCTGGGCGATTGGACAGCCGACGACGTTGGACTCGGACTTGGCTACAGCGGCGCGGCAATCGTTTTCGGGACAATGCTCGTGTTGATCGCGGCAATGTATTTCTGGACAAAGATTTCACGAACCGCACTATTCTGGGCGGCATTCATTATCACAAGGCCGCTCGGCGCCGTCGTTGGAGATTTCCTCGACAAACCAGTCGCTAAAGGTGGACTCGAACTTAGCCGTTACACGGCATCGGCTGTTCTTCTCGTCTTAATTGTGGCCTTGATTCTCATCTTCAAGCAAAAGCCTGCGGAGAAAGCTCATTGAGAGGGTGCCAATTTAGGAATAGGTCGTTACCGCTAGCGGTTCTGACGCGGGGCGTTGTAGCCTTTGCGGGTGCGGATGGTGAGGTTGGGTTTTGAGACACGCAGCTCGATCGCGTGCCATTTGCCGTCTTTTTTTGTATTCGACGGCTGATAGGCAAGCGTGTATTGCGTGCCGAGCTCTTCGACGATGCGGGTGAAGGCATCGCGCATCGCCACGCCGCCCGGCGTCGAAATATATTTGCCGCCGGTCTTCTCGGCAAAGTTACTCAGCACATTCCGATTTTGAGCACGCTCAGTCAGCTTCAGGTCCGGCGAGGACATATCGACCGCATATATCGTCGCATTGACGGACAGAGCGGCTTTGAGGGCTTTGCTGTCCGAAGCTTTGCTCATCGTGTCTGCTCCGTCGGACAGAACAATGATCGCACGACGTTTTTCGGGCCGTTTGGAAAGAACCTCGGCGGCTTTATAGACGGCATCATTAAGAGTGGTCATGCCGTCGGCTTTTAGATCAAACGCCTGCTGACGAATATCATGACTATTTGAAAAATCCTGGACGAGAACAACCTTTGAATGGAAGTTATAAATCGCGGCACTGTCCGGCGTTCGCAATCTTTGCAGGAAATTGATCGCCGCGCTCCGTGCAAGCGATACGCGTTCCTCCATACTTCCCGAAGTATCAAGCAATATCACCGCCGCGAAAGGAGTTTCTTCGGCATCAAATGTCTCGATCTTTTGCTCAACGCCGTCCTCGAATATGTGAAAGAGCTTTTGAGTAAGGCCGCCAACGGCTTTGCCGGAAGCGTCAGTGATCGCAGCGTTCAATACGACGATCGACGAGTCAACGCTTATGACTTCATCGTCCTTTTGAGCAAAAATTGTGAGATGTGTGAGGAGCAGGAAAGATAGGACGAAGAGGAACTTCATGGCGGGTCAATTTTTAATGCGTAGGAAACGAGCAATCGTCAGCACGGCGTTCGAACTTTGGATCGCGGTCGCCGAGATGGAGAATCTCGTGGTTTTCTTTAGCTCGTCTGCAAGGTTCGTCGCAGCATTTTTGAGCGTGTCGACCGCGTTGGCAAAGGATGGCTTTTTGCCGGCCTGAAGCAATTCGTCTATCTTTTCGTCATTGTCATCGCCGCCTAATTCGCTGCGAATCTTTTTGGCATTTTTTTCAACCGTTTCGAGAGCCGCTCGATCTGTTTCGGAGAGATTGCCGTTTTGAGCGAATGATTTTCCGAGCCGTTCGGAAAGTCGTCGAACTTCTTCACCGCGTTCAAGCATCTCGTCGTGGTCCTTTTTCTCCCTGTCGATACGCATCTTTATTCGCGTTTCTTTAAGGCCTTTTGACATATTCTCAAGTTCATCATCTGTTGCGAAGGCCGGCAAACCATCTGAACCACGCTGAGCGTAAGCGGACAAAGACCCAAAAGCAAACAATGAAATTATCAGAACTAAGTAAAAGAAGATTCCAACCATCGATAACCTCAGCGACCTGTGTCCTGAACAGGTTCAGGCGAAGCGCCCGTAACACGCTCAATTAGTTTAGAAAGAAATTCGTCCTCAGCTGCTCCCGAACTCTTAAGCGTCAGCCATTCCGACATCAAGCCATTGCCGGCGCGGCCTTCGATCCTGGCGGTGACCGAAACATTGTTCTGGACGCCGTCTATCGACTGAACCTCAATGGTCAGCGTATATCGTGCCCTGGTCCATGCCGAGTCAGATGTATCGAGAACTGCATATCGAGTAAGTTCGTTCAGCGAGATAACCGAACCTTTTGCAAAAACGAACGGCTGTGTAACGACTATTCCGTCCTTCATTCGCGACGATGCATCGTCGACGAGAATGTTTTTTTCATGCAGGACGTCTACAATGCTGTCGATCAAAACATCGCGTCGCGAGGCAAGCTTATAAGGATTTGCCAAACGCCCGCGCACCTTAGTTTTACCCTTGCCCCAATCAAAAGAACGGGTCGCATCATTACTTCGAGTCGTTACTTTATTACCTTCGTCTTTGATCTTTTGAGTCTGAGTATCTACGCCCTTTTGGGCCTGCGCCTCAATACAGAAGATCAATATGCCAAAAAGTGTAGATAAGCCAGCAATTAACAGACGCAAATTCATAAAAGAAATATAACTCAAAACCGAAAATTCTTAAACATTAAGATGAGCCGATTCGATTAATAGTTGTAATTTTCACTGACAAATCGCTAGGTTAAGGTTTTGCGTGGCTTTTGAGTTTTTTTCGCAGTCGTGTGAGGTTGTTTCTCCTCCTCTGCGTTTTGGATTTCCCACAAGCATAAGTGTTTTAAAAAGGCATGTTGGGCGGCAAATCGGGCTATGCAAAAGCCCGGTAAACCGTCGAGAAACCCCAATTTGAGGAGATATGTAGAAAAGAAAGCCAAGGGTCCGGCTGTGGCGATGCTAAATGGCGAGGTCCTTCGCCCGTCTTCAAACATTTGTCTGGCAGCAAGCGGCGCATATCTTTTCCCAATCATATCGTGATGGTGCTGCGCATTTTCCGAGCTGTAATGGAGAATGTTCCATCTAAGCTTTTCGGTTTTTGCATTCGAATCCATTTGAAAAGATTCGTGAACCAGAACATCTTTCCATTTTCCCTTTCGCCGGTCGAACAAACGAAGCTGCCAATCCGGATACCATCCACCGTGCCTGATCGAGCGGCCCATGTAAAACGAAAGCCTCGGCATTTTGTAGCCGTCAGCCCTAAGGCTCATGGGAACGTTCCTGATATTTATGATCTCGTCTCTCAATTCAGGCGAGATTCGCTCATCGGCATCGAGACTCAAAATCCAATCGAACGAAGCTGCATCTACGCCAAATTGCTTTTGAGATGCAAATCCTTGCCAGCGCCTAGTTACCACATAGGCGCCCATACTTTCCGCGATCTCTCGCGTACGGTCAGTGCTTTCCGAATCGATAACGACGACCTCATCGACCCAGTCAACCGAACGGATCGCATCAGCAATCTTCTGTTCTTCATTTCCGGCAATTATCACCGCTGTGATATTCATTGAATGGATTTTCGCAAAGTTGTCAAAAAAGATAAAGTGACAGCAGTGTCAAAATGGTTGCAAAAAAGGGAGTACGGAAGTAATATTAGGGTTCCCTTCAGGTTTTTACTCGGTTGCATAATTATTCTTTTGATCCGTAGGTTTTTGACCGTATGAATAAGATAAAAATCTTTTGTGTACTTAGTTTTTTGGCATTTGGTATAGGAATCATCTCTACCAACAATCTTTTTTTACCAACTGTTGAATCTTCGTCGGGGGCCCCGCCGCCAAGTCACACTGGAGCACCTTCCGAGAATACTTGTACCGTTTGCCATACACAGAATGCCGGGCCAGGTATCTTCTTTATAACTGCGCCGCCAACATATGTTCCCGGGCAAACATATCAGATTACTGTCCAGCATACGACTACGGACGTTACGCGGTTGAGGTGGGGATTTCAAATGACTGCGTTAGACAGCACCGATAACGCCGCAGGGACATTCAACCCACTCGCAGATGGATTGACGCAGACGGATTTTGGTAATCTTCGATTTTATATTGAACATACTGCTTCCGGCACCTATGCCGGAACCGGCGGCGGGGCAAACTGGTCGTTTAACTGGACTGCGCCCGCGACTGATGTTGGCCCTGTGACATTTTACGCCGCTGGCAATCAGGCGAATAATAATAATGGGCGAAGCGGTGATCAGATCTATACCGCCACGACTATTTCACAACCCGCCGGAACTCCGACACCGACAAACACTCCGACAGATACACCAACAAATACGCCCACAGCAACGCCGTTAACTGTCATAAGCGGGGCCGTAACATATGGCAACGCCATCGGTTCGCCAAATCCGCGATTTGTTTCAAACGTGCTTCTGAGCGGTGAAGGTTTGCCTAATGTTTTGACGACAACCGATTTCCCGAGCGGCAATTATTCGCTTACCGGTTTTGGAGCGGGTTCTTATACAGTAACTCCGACAAAAACCGAGGGGCAAAATGGCATTACATCCTTCGATGCTGCAAGGATCGCCCAACATGTCGCCGGAGTTTTCTTTTTGACCGGAAATCAGTTGCTCGTGGCCGATACGAGTGACAATGGAGACATATCGTCATTCGATGCGGCAACGCTTGCACGTTATGTCATCCATACGCCGCCTTACGGAGTAACCGGAAACTGGAAATTCCTGCCTGAAAACAGGATATATGCTTCGGTCTCAAGCTCCAGTAGTGAGGATTACACGGCTTTGCTTATGGGTGAGGTTACGGGGAATTGGACAAATTCCGCGTCACGTCCTGCAAAAGCGAGTGGGCCGGAGAGAGCCATAACTGTCAAATTGCCGGATGCTGTGATG
>JANMDA010000005.1:0-8348 GCA_031376085.1 Chloracidobacterium sp. | reverse complement strand
TCCGCATCGTCGCTCAGATCTATGGTCACAGGCTCGACGAGGCACGCGCCGAAGCGGCTCTCGATCAGCACCTGGCAGACGCTTTCGACGTATCTCACTTTTTCGTCAAAGGCGATCTCCGAGCGGCGGATAAAAAATTGCGGGTCGCGATTAATGGTCGGGCGGCAAATGCGATTTCGGTTCATAGCCTCAACATAGCATCGAAATCATTTTTGTTAAATACCAATTTTCCCGATTCGACATGGTTTTCTCGAAAAAGCACAACTTTCTCGATTCGACATGGTTTTCCCGAAAAAGCACAACTTTCTCGATTCGACATGGTTTTCCCGAAAAAGCACAACTTTCCGAATATGACGCAACTTTCCGAATATGACGTGGTTTTCCGAGCCTTGAGGTAAACAGAGCAACAATTCAAACCGCCCCACTATTCACACAAAACGATTTATTGACCGCGCAGACAATCTAGGGCATCATTTAACCAACAATTTAAGAAATAAGGAGCTAGGAATCGGATTATGAAAAGTCTGTCCATAGTGGTTTTTGTTGTGATATGTTTTTGCGCGAGCATTTCTGCGCAGACGACGGCGTTTACTTATCAGGGCAGTTTGAAGGACGGAGCGAGTCCAGCAAACGGCAATTACGATTTTGAATTTAAACTGTTTGATCTGGTGAGTGCGGGCGCGCAGCAGGGCAGTACGATTCAGAGGTTGAATGTCGCGGTGGCGAATGGCATTTTCACGGTGTCGCTGGATTTTGGAGCGGGAACTTTGCCGGGAGCTGACCGGTTTTTAGATATCGCTGTCCGCACCGCTGGCGGCGGAGCATTTACGATATTGATCCCGAGACAAAAGGTGAATTCGGCGCCGTATTCCGTCAAAAGTCTGAATTCTACCAGCGCCGACACCGCCACCAATGCAACGCAACTTGGCGGCGTGGCGGCGAGTCAATACGTCGTGACAACCGATCCTCGAATGACCGATGCGCGGGCTCCGACGACGGGAAGTTCTAATTACATTCAAAACCAGAATGCGGCACCGCAAGCGTCGAGTAACTTCAACATCAGCGGCACCGGCACGGCAAACATCGTCAATGCCACAACACAATTCAATTTCAACGGCAACCGCATTCTGAGCGCTCCGGCCAATAACGTATTTGTCGGTCGCCAAACGGGGCAATCGAATACCACAGGAGATTCCAACTCCTTTTTCGGGACCTCCGCCGGGGCAAACAACACCATAGGCGGTAACAACTCGTTTTTTGGATATCTTGCCGGAAACACGACGAATACCGGAAACGGCAACGCGTTCTTCGGTTACCAAGCCGGGCGATCAAACACAACCGGCGGTGTAAATTCCTACTTTGGTTTTAATGCCGGAGAATTCAGCACAACTGCCAATTACAATTCGTTTTTCGGGTATAATGCCGGGAATAAAACGACGTCTGAAGGCAATTCGTTTTTCGGGGCTTCTGCGGGACAAAACAACACGACGGGCGGGAGCAATTCGTTTTTCGGGTTCAATTCCGGGCTTAACAACACGACAGGCGTCGAAAATGCGTTCTTCGGAGCCGCTGCGGGACAATTCAACACGATCGGCAACCAAAACTCGTTTTTCGGGTATGCCGCCGGATATCAAACCACGGGATTTGAAAACTCTTTTTTTGGCCGTAATTCCGGGTACAATAACACGAGCGGCTTCCAAAACTCTTTTTTCGGGCGCAATGCGGGACTCTCGAACACGACGGGTGATAACAACTCGTTTTTCGGGACTTCAGCCGGAGAATTCAATACGGGTGGTGTTCAGAACTCGTTTTTCGGAGGATTTGCCGGAGAATTTAACACGACGGGCTCCGCCAACTCGTTTTTTGGTTTCGTCGCCGGGTATCAGAACACGACGGGCGTTAGAAATTCTATTTTCGGATTCGATGCCGGAAGGTTGAATCAAACCGGTATTGACAACTCGTCGTTCGGGTACAGTGCCGGAAGGAATACTACAGGTTCTAACAATGCGTTTTTTGGATCCGCCGCCGGAACTGTGAACGCGGCCGGCAATTCAAACTCCTTTTTCGGACGCAATGCCGGAGTTAGCAATACGTCGGGTGATGAGAACTCTTTTTTTGGAGCCGCTGCCGGAGGCTTCAACACTACGGGCATTCGAAACACCGCAATCGGGTATAACGCAAACCCCGGTGCCGGGAATCTGCAATATGCCACCGCCATAGGTGCAGACTCGACCGTTTCGACGAGCAATACCATCGCTTTGGGACGCAGCAACGGCAGCGATCAGGTCGTAATTCCCGGAAATCTCGTCGCCAATCTGCCGTCAGGTGACGCTGACTATATTCAAAACCGCACTACGCTCCAGGCATCGAGTAATTTTAATATTTCCGGCAGTGGGGCTATTGGCGGCAATCTGGGTGTAGGGACAGCGACTCCGGTCATGCGGCTGGATGTCAGAGGCTCGATGGTGCTCGATAACGGTGCTATCTACACCGCTGCATCCGGGGGCGAGCAGAACCGGTATGTGCCTCTGATCAACTCTCCGACAACGCAAACCGCATCCGGTCTTAAAGCGGGCGGCGTCCTCGTCTCCGATGATTACTTTTACGCGAATCCGGGAAAAAACGATTTGATTGTCAAAGGCACTGTCGGCATCGGAACGACCGCAAATTCCAATGGTTTTCGGCTGGATGTCAGAGCAACCGGAACCGGCGTTCCAGCAATTTCGGGAACATCTGTTAGCGCCAAGGGTGTCTATGGCAAAGGAGTTATTGGACTGGAAGGCGAGACTGCCGGTAATGGAAACCCGATAGGGGTGTTCGGCAATAACTTTGGAAGCAACACAGTCGGTTATGCCGGATATTTTAGCGGGCGCGTTCACGTTGACGGCAATCTCTCAAAACTAGGCGGCTCGTTCAAGATCGACCATCCGCTCGACCCGGCGAACAAATATCTGTCCCACTCATTCGTTGAATCGCCCGAGATGATGAATATCTACAACGGTAATATCACGACGGATGAAAACGGCGAAGCAATTGTAACCATGCCTGACTATTTTCTCGCTTTGAATCGGGATTTCCGTTACCAATTAACCGTTATCGGGCAGTTCGCACAAGCGATTGTTGCGGAAGAAATCAAAGACGGTTCGTTCAAAATACGCACAGACAAGCCTAGTGTCAAAGTTTCGTGGATGGTGACCGGCATTCGGCAGGACGTGTATGCAAACGAAAACCGAATTCGGGTCGAGGAAGACAAATCTGCAACTGAGCGTGGATTGTATCTCTATCCAAAAGGATTTAACGAGCCGGCCGAAAAAAGCATAATTAAGTCGCCCGGGTTGCCGCCAGCGAAGGAGGAAAAATGAAATTGCAGTTTTTGGTGTCCAAAACGGCTCGAAGAGATTGAGAAGAAAGAGGCTAAGTAGATCCACCGGTTAGGCAGAATTATTTTGCCCGCGAATGACGCGAATCATCCCGAATTGAAGAAGCGTTTTACTTCTTATTAGGTTTATTCGCTCTATTCGCTCTATTCGTGGGCAAAAATCTTTTGTGTAATAATTGTCGAATTATGAAGACAAAATTAATTGCGATATTGATGGTGCTTTTTTCAGCAGTAGCGGTTTTGGGGCAGGCTCAGACTAAAGAGGCCGATCCGGCGGATGTTGGGTCGCTGGATTCGATAATGAAGGCCGTTTACGCGGTCATCTCGGGCGATGCGGCGAAGCCGCGTGACTGGGACAGGTTTCGTTCTTTCTTTTATAAAGGCGCGCGGCTGATACCGTCGGGGAAAAATGCGAAGACGGGTGTCGTCGGTGCCAGAGTCTCGACTCCTGACGAATACATCTTGCAGGCCGAGCCGTACTTTGCCAAAGAAGGTTTTTACGAAACCGAAAAGGCACGCCGCGTCGAGATCTATGGCAATATCGCTCACGTTTTCTCAACCTACGAATCGCGTCACGCCGCGAGCGACAAAACTCCTTTTATGCGGGGCATCAACAGCTTTCAACTGCTCAACGACGGCAAGCGCTGGTGGGTCATCACCATCTACTGGCAAGGCGAAACGCCTGAGACACCGATCCCCAAGAAATATCTAAAATCTGTCAAATAGAATCTGATCGGTGTGTGCTCAAGCCCGCATGTAAATAAGGCGCGGTACATCCGAGGTTGAGTGTTCCGCCCTTACTTATGTGCGGGCTTATGCATCTGATCGGTGGTTTTTAGCGAATATCTTCGTATGGCCGAATATACATTTAAATCAGCTCTCACGATCGACATGCCGCGTGATGAAGTATTTGCATTTTTCTCAGATGCCGAAAATCTGGAACGCATTACGCCTGCGGAGCTTGGCTTTACCATAGTAACGCCGACGCCGTTTGAGATGCGGCAAGGCACGCTTATTGATTACAAATTGACGCTGCACGGATTTCCGTTGAAGTGGCGGACCGAGATCACGCGTTGGGAACCGCCGCACCTCTTTGAAGATACACAGCTTTCCGGCCCGTACAAACAGTGGATACATCAGCACTGCTTCACCGAGGTCGAGCCGGGCAAAACGCTGATGGAGGACGAAGTGCGTTACCGCCTGCCGCTCGAACCGCTCGGCGACATCGCAAATTTTCTCATCGAACGCCAGATAACGAATATCTTCGAACATCGAAACAAGGCCGTCGCCGAAATGCTTAACACCCGCAGGTAGCTCTGTGACCTCACTGACAATCAAAATCATCATTCACCAATTTACAGATAAGATGCTTAGAACGGGCTTATGAAAACTTGGGAATAGTTTTTTTTGGTTGTGAGCGTGCTTTGTACGCCCGAATTTCGTCCAGATAACAACGCTTTTATATCAGTCAAGTAATCGCCCGATGCCAGCAGAAGTTATTAAATCGCTTGCTTTGAAACATAAGTAGAGTTAGTATGAAGGTGAATTTTGGTGATCGGCATTTTTGATTAAACCTTTTTCTAACTGGAGGTAAAATTAGGATGATAAACGGCTTGATAGCTGTCGTCTCGCTCTTGGCTGCTATATTTTGTTTTTATGAATTGCAGACCAAGCCAAATGCGTCGACGATGTACATGGTGGGTGGAATTGTTTTTGCTCTTTTGATGGTTGTCTTTGGCGTAATGTTCTTAACGGGCCGCGTCAATAAATCCGAGGACATTCACATCACTGAATAATTTACTTTCTGTTCTAAAAGTTTCACGATCAACGGCTTGAAAATTAGCCGCGAAGTATTTGTTTATTAAAATAGGCGTCCGGACATTTATATGTCGTGGCCGCCTTTTTTTATTTTTGAGCTTACTCGCTGTGGATTTCGGGCGGAATTGCTGTATAATGTTTACTAAAATGTAATGATTAAAGATCGGCACATTTTTGAGAGTCAACAATAATGCCAAAGATCGCAGACATACAGGAAACGCCGAATCCGAACGCGGTGAAGTTTATATTAAAAGAGCCGGTTTCACACGGCACTTCGCATTCGTTTAAGACGGCGGAAGATGGGGCGAACGATCCGTTGGCCAAGTCGCTTTTCGACCTCAGCGAGGTGGTGTCGGTGTTTTACATGGACAAGATGCTCACCGTCGAAAAGACTGACGAAGCGGAATGGGACGAATTGCTGCCTACGCTTGCGGTGCCGATTCGTGCTGCCGAAGCAGTGAAGTCGAGCAATGGAAATGGCAAGAGCGCCGCGGCCGCTGCGGTCGGCGGAGCGATAGCCGCGGCGGCGAGCGACGATCCAAAACTTACGCAGATAAACGAACTGCTCGATGAACGAATTCGGCCATATCTCGCCGGCGACGGCGGATGGCTAGAGGTGCTCGAACTCGAAGACAGCACTTTGAAAATCCGTTACGAAGGTGCATGCGGAAGCTGCCCAAGCTCGCTAACCGGAACACTGATGGCCATCGAAAACATGATCAAAGAAGAGATCGATCCTGAGATCACGGTCGTCGCAGTATAAAATTTGTACACAAGGCGCCCGTTAGTAGGGGCGGAATACTCAACGCCAGAATTTACTGCCCTTACTAAAGGTGTGTGCCTTGTGCAACCCTTGAAAGATTTTGTTGACAATATCAACTCAGATTCGTCATAATCGAAAAGAGGGCGATTTCTTGATTGCCTGTCTCACCACAGAATCTGCTTAATCTTACAGATCTGCCGTCCGCACGAATTCCGCATAATAACCGTTTTTTCCAACATGGAGGAGAACCATAGTGAATAGTGAAGAACTCGAATTAAGTCTGAGAACCGAATTCGAGAATTACCTCAAGAGTTTTCGCGCTGAGATGCGTGAGCAGGCCGCTGAGTTTTACAACAAGATCGACGCTGAGGCACAGAAGCACAGATCGGAACTTGAAGAAGCTTTTCAGGCGTATGCCGCGCGTTTCGATACAGAGCACGCATTTGACGAGGGCTTTAAGGCCTCGGTCGTCGAGCATCTTCGCCAGTCCCGCGACGAAGGCGCGGCGCTCACGGCATCCGCCATGGACGAAGCCAAGCAGATGGAAACAGCCGCTGTTGCCCCTGCCGATTTCAGTGCCATTCGCGATGCCATCAACGACATCAGCCAGCACAGATCGCAGGCCGCGATCCTGAAATCGCTGGTCGAGCACGCCGCTAATTTCGCACCGCGCGGAGCGTTCTTTATCATTAAGAATGAGCAGCTTGTCGGCTGGCAGGTTTTTGGTGCAGATTCGAGCGCAGATGGGGCGATACGCGATATACAATTTCCGGTTTCCGCCGACTCTATTCTCGGCAGTGCTCTCAGTTCGCAAACGGTGTCCGACGGAGCATACGGAAAGCATGAGAACGATATAGCGTTTCTCGAACCGCTCCATTTCGGCCAGCCCGACAGAATGCATGCGATCCCGCTGACAGCACGCGGACGCGGCGTCGCGGTATTGTATGCCGATTACGGCACAGGCGGCGTAAATGTAAACGTCGAGGCGCTCGAAGCGATCGTTCGCATCGCGGGCCTGACCGTCGAGATGCTGGCTTCGTCGCAGACTGCCAAAGCGGAAGCACACAGCGAAGCATCACAGCCGGCCGTAGAAGCACAGCCAGAGGTACAAGAGGCGGCACCTGTGGAATCGCATGAGGTCGAAACACCTGCCGAAGTGCATGAACCATCACCGGTCGAAGTCCACGAAGTCGAAGAGCACGCAACAGATTTTGCATTTACCGAGAGCGTTCCGGTAGAAGCTATTCAGGAAGTAGAGTCGCCATTTAGCGAGCCGGTTTCTACAGTTGAAGTATCTGAGGTGCAGGCCGAGGAAGTAACCGCGTTTGAGCCGATAGTTGAGGCGACTGAGGCCGATCATGAAGGCGGCGAGGTCATCTTCGACGCGGGCGAATCGCTCGGTGCTGAATTGCACGAAACTTCGCCGTTTGATTCGGCTGTCGATTTTGAACCTGCGACAGTAGGTGTCGGCAGCGGCAAAAAAGGCAAAAAAGGAAAGGAAAATGCTGTCGAGATCTCGCCGGCAAACGTTGGCCGCGTGCATACGCGCAGCGAGCGTAACGTCGATCTTCCGATCGAAGTTTCCGACGAAGAGCGTCGCCCGCACAACGATGCCCGCCGTTTTGCACGGCTGTTAGTTTCCGAGATCAAACTTTACAACGAGCAGCAAGTGACAGAAGGCCGCCAGACAGGCAATATCTATCAACGGCTTCGCGACGCGATCGACCGCTCACGCGAAATGTATGACAAACGCGTCCAGCCGCCGGTTGCCGAGAAGTTCGATTATTTCCACTACGAACTCGTAAACTCGCTCGCCGATGGCAACGTAGACCACCTCGGCGACGGCTATCCCGGAGCGAGCGTTTAGCATCATTATCCAAAGTTGATAACGACGAGGCTGTCCGCACGGACAGCCTTTTTGCTGTGTGTGGGTTATTGATTGACAATTGGCCGAAACGGGACAATAATTTTTGGCATAGCGTTAAGTAAGGCTAAAATTGTCCTCGGAGGTAATGTATGTCGCGACTCCACCACTCGTCCCAGCGGGGCATTCGCCATTTCATTGTCATTGTATTGATAGCGGGATTCGCATTGGCCGCATTTTCTGTCAATGTTAACGCCGCAACATTTGTGGTGAATACTACTGCTGACACGCAGGATGCGGCTCCGGGCAATGGTACATGCGCGGATGCCGGTGGAGCATGCTCTTTGAGAGCGGCAATTACGGAAGCGAATGCGCTTGCGGGAGCTGACATCATTACGCTCGCGGCGGGTACCTACACAACAACGCTGGCAGCTGCCAATGAGAACCTGAATGCCGGCGGAGACCTGGATATCACTACACCGGTAACGATCAACGGAGCGGGTGTGGGGACGACTTTTGTACAG
>JANMDA010000004.1:0-10261 GCA_031376085.1 Chloracidobacterium sp. | reverse complement strand
CACGGCAATCCAGAATGGAGATCTCGACGGCAATCTGGGGACTGTTGGCGACCCGGCATGGACTTCGCTCATTCCGAGTCCGCCTTATCCGGACTATTCATCAGGTGCTAACGGATTATCGGGTTCGACAATGCGTTCATTAAGAAATTTCTTTAGACGAGACCGCAAGGATTTTTCCATCACGACGACAAATACCGGGCCGACAATCCTGGACACGCGCGAATTCGAACGTTTTTCCCAGGCGGCACAGGAAGTCGTCGACGCTCGCATATTACTCGGAATTCACTTCCGCTTTGCCGATGAAGCGTCGAGAACCGTAGGCGAAAGAGTAGCGGATTGGGTGTTTGATAACTTCGGCCGCAGGCTCCGCGGCCACGGCCATGGTGATTAACTCGGCAAGTGGTTGAGTGGCAACTACCGTGGCAATCTCCCACGCCACAGTATGTATTTACCGGATATAGTAGGACGAAACAGGATTATCCGAGCTAATGCCAAATTGCACTGCCGCAAAGGAATCGTTGGAACTGTTCATCCGATACCATGTTCCATTCGACGGGCGGTAAACGGAAATATCCGTTTTACCGTCGCCGTCGTAATCTGCGGGCGTTGGGATGTCTGTCGATAATCCAAAAAGCGTTGCAGAGAATGCCCCGTTCGAACTCAGGACATACCACGCACCGTTCGATGGCCGCCAGACTGCGACGTCCGCTTTTTTGTCGCCGTCGAAATCTCCCATAACGGCTTTATCGCCGGTAGTGCCGAATTGAATTCCATAAAATGAATTTGCAAGGCTGTTTATCCGATACCAGGAGCCATTTGACGGGCGAAACACATTTATATCTGCCTTGCCGTCGCCATCGTAGTCAGCAGGCATTGGCACATCGCCGTTCATGCCGAAAGTCACAGCCGAAAAAGTTCCGTTGCCGCTTAGCGTCCGATACCAGTAACCAGTCGCGGCACGAAAGACCGCTACGTCGGCCTTGCCGTCGCCGTCGTAATCGGCAGGCACAGGAATATCGTTGTTCAACCCGAATGAAACGGCACGGAAAGTATTTGTAGAGCTATCGAGCCGGAACCATGTCCCGTCGCGATAAACGGCCACATCCGCCCGCCCGTCGCCGTCGTAATCTGCCGCGACGGTTTTATCGCCATTCTGGCCAAACTGAGTTCCTTTAAATCCCGCAGAGCTTTGATTTAGATACCAAATGCCGCCGACGGGACGAAACACCGCAATATCGGCTTTTGCATCACCATCAAAATCAAAACTGCATCCGCCAATAGGCGACAGGCAAGAGCTGCCAGCTCCGATGTATGTTGATATTTCATTTCGCGAGTATGAACAAAACGAAAACTCCGTTGCACCCGAAATCTGTGGGTTCATCACCGAATTTGCACAGCTTTGCGTGGCGTCAACATGATTCGCGCCGAGATTATGGCCGATCTCGTGAGCGGTCAGGAGAAATTTTGCAGGCGCCCAATTCACGCGTCCGCTCTGGCCGTATGCGTATGTCGGATTTTGACAAATGACGCCGAGATAAGCCCAGCCTTGACTAACGGCATTCGCTTTTGCGGTAAATAAATGTGCCGCGTCTCGTGCATTAGTCGAAATTGGAAAATTTGCGTTCCAATAGCTTCGAAAATTGTACAGCGTCCCCAACGCGTCCGTGGCTGCAAACGGATCGCTCGTCGACCAGGTATGCTGGAAAATGACGCTTATCGAAAGCCCTAATTCGCTCTCATAGGTTCCTTCGACCATATTGAGAATGCTCAATATCTCGTTGTTTGCCTGCGCCGCACCGCCGAGAGCGGTAACGTATTCGAAGTCGGCCTCGGTTGCAAGCTCAATCCGTTTTAACGACTGCACAGCCTCAGTTAATCCATTTTGGGCCAGCTCTTTGCCAAAATTGATCTTCTCGTCGAGCGACAAACCGCAGTTTATAGTATCGCCGGCGATCACATCTTCGGCGCGATAAACTACAAATTGGTTAGCTGCGGCAAAACGCGAATATTTGCCTGCCGCTTCAATGAAGTATCTTTCGCCCTGTGAACTGTAATAGCCTTCGATACGCTGGCCGGCGATCGTCAGCCTGACATCCGAATTTGCTTCGCCATCAACCTGGCCTTTATAGGTCGTAACCGGCGTTCTCTCAAGCAGCGTTTCACCACTCGCATCCTTGTTCTGTGCTTTGTAAAAACTGCTTCGCATATCGTGCGGAGCAAAGTAAAGTTTCACAAATCGGCCCGCTGCTGTGAACGAGAGCGATGAGGGATCAATCTTAGAGTCAATATGCACAACATCGAACCGGCGCAAAGAGTTCGCGATCTCACTGCTCATCCGCTGATCCTGTGACGACGCAGCGACAGTGAAAACAAGAAGTAAAATAGCTGAAAGTATTGTCCGGCGGATATAACTGCTACCCATTATTAAAAACCTTGGCTAAAAAGCTAATATGATTGAGAGAAATTCGGGTTGTCATTCTTATACAACCCATAGTGTTAATAAATGTTCAACGTTGTTATTTTTCCATAGTCTTCTTGCAATTGCGAACATTATTTTAGAGTGCTTTAAAGCGGTATGCTGATCGATCAGATTGCAGTTATCTGGAAAAGGATGCCGAAAAAGGCAAGGCGATGGTTGACGAGGCGCGTTCAAACCACCTTTACCGTTTCCGCAGCGGGCATCATTACAAATGCACGCGGCGAGGTTTTGCTGCTTAACCATGTGCTTCGCCCTGTGTCCGGCTGGGGGTTACCGGGTGGTTTTATGAATATTGGTGAGCAACCCGAAACCACACTTCGCCGTGAGCTGCATGAAGAGACCGGCATTGAATTAATTAATGTAAACCTAACGCTGGTACGCACTTTGCACAGGCATATCGAGATCATTTTTACTGCTCAAGGCGTTGGTGAACCGCTTGTAAAAAGCCGCGAGATTACAGAACTCGGCTGGTTCGGCCTTGATAACACGCCGGCGGAAATGAGCCAGGACCAGCGGTCACTGATCTTGAGATATCTGAGGCCGGACGAAATAAAAAAAGAAAACGGCTGATTTTAAACGTGCGTTCGAGGGCTGTATAATCGTCAGATTAGCAAAAGGAGAATTGAAATGGTTAATCTGATACCGCCACCCGAAACAGTGATGAACATCCTTGCCGAGACAGGCGCTTATCGAAAAGGACATTTTGTTTACCCCAACGGCAAACACGCCTCGCATTATTTCCAGATGCCGCTTGCGTTTCGATTTTACGACAACGCGCGTATCTTATCGGTCGGGTTGAGCCGAATGTTTCGAATGGAAAAGGCTATATCAAAATGCCTTCCTGAGGTTTCCATAATCAGCCCGAGCCCGGGCGGAATTATGGTCGCATTCGGCGTTCGAGAGGCACTTAGCGCAAAGCAGATCTACTGGGCAGAGATCGAGGATGGCAAGCGGCAGTTTCGTCAGTACGTCAACAAAGGCGACTTTTTGCCGGCGATCATTGTTGACGACATCAACCGCTCCGGCAAGGCAATTGCCGAGACGATGAAGCTTGCCCGAGGCCTTGGTGCCGAGGTCATCGGCATCGGAACGATCGCTGCCTTTGAAGATGCGCCTCAGGAATTTGACGGCATCCCGGCCAAGTCATTGCTCAAATTCGACGTTAATTTCTACGGTGACGAAAAAGAATGGCAAGTGACCCACGCCGATTCGGATGCTCTCGTTGAGAATGTTCGGTTCTAAATAGCGTGGCGATTAGCAAGTGCTCGGTCCATTGTCACCTCATCAACGAATTCGAGATCGGAGCCAACAGGCATTCCCATCGCGATGCGCGTGACCAGGACACCCAAAGGTTTCAGAAGACGGGCGAGGTAATTTGCAGTTGCCTCGCCTTCTGTCGTTGGATTAGTGGCGACTATTATCTCCTTGATCTCGACGCCGTCGTTGTTCGCAGGATCAAGCCGAGGCAATAAATTGACGATCATCAGTTCATCCGGCCCGATGCCGCGCATCGGCGAAAGCGTGCCGTGCAAAATGTGATAAAGCCCTCGGAATGAGCGCGTCTTTTCGACAGCTACGAGATTATACGGTTCCTCGACAACACAAATGATCGAGCGGTCGCGTTTTGGATTTGAACAATACAGACAAGGGTTGACATCGGTGAGATTGTTACAGGTTGAACAAAAAACGATCTTCTCCTTCACCTCGCGCAGTGCGTTGGCAAAGTTTTCAACCTCGGCCAGCGGCCGCCGAAGCACATAAAAAGCCAGCCGTTGAGCTGACTTCTGGCCAATTCCCGGAAGACGTTTGAATTCGTCGATTAGCTTGGCGACCGGTTCTGAGTAATCAAGCATTTCTTACATCAATCCGGGCGGGAGCATACCGCCGAGTTTGCCTTTGAGTGTTTCCTCGACTTTGCGGCGGGCTTCATTCAATGCAGCAACTGTCAGGTCCTGGATCATTTCAACATCGCCGTCTTTAACAAGATCGGGCGAGATCGTCAGGCTGACAACCTCAAAATCGCCACGCATTTTCACCGTCACTGCACCGCCGCCGGCAGCCGCATCGACGGTCATTTCCTTCATCTCACGGCCCATCTGCTCCTGCATTTGCTGGGCCTGCTTCATCATCGAATCCAAGTCTAATCCACCAGGTAATTTCATTGCGTTTTTCTTCCCTCTGTCGACTAATCTTAATTCTCAATCATAAGTTTTACAAGGTCTAGCGCAACTTGCTCCAAGCCGTCTGCCATTCTTTCATCTCTTTTATCTCGGCTTCCTGTGCCTTGATAATGGCGTTGGCAAGAGTCTTGATCTCGTCTTTTGTCGATTTTTGAAGTGCTTCTTTGGCCATAATGACCGCTCCCTCGTGATGCGGCATCATCTGTTTGATAAATTCAAGGTCAAAATCATTGGCTGCCAATGCTCCAAGCTTTTTCATATCCATTCCTTTCATAGAATCTTTCATTCCGGCCATTTCCATATTCATTGCGGGAGCCGCACCCGAAAACCATTTCTCTCGCCAAGACTTCATCTGATCAATTTCCTTTTGCTGACTTGAAGTAATGTTTGAGCACAATGTCTTGATCTCGGCGTGCATGGCTTTTGCCGGGCACGGCGCGGCCATATCAACTGCTCCCTGATGATGAGCAACCATCGTATCGAGAAATTGCAGATCATACGGGGCAGTCGCAGCGTTCGCCGAACTTTGCATTGTCGAATGATCCATTTTACTGTGATCCATTTTACTGTGATCGATTTCCGTATTGGATTTAGCGACCTCAGCCTTACCGCCACAAGCCGCCATCCAAACTAACGATGAAAGGACAATTGCTAACAATATTCTAAACATAGTTTTTTCCTCTTTTAGTTGTGTTTCGACGGACGGAATCTCATGAAGAATTGCCAGCCG
The DNA here is from genome assembly GCA_031376085.1 of Chloracidobacterium sp. Classification (GTDB taxonomy): domain Bacteria; phylum Acidobacteriota; class Blastocatellia; order Pyrinomonadales; family Pyrinomonadaceae; genus OLB17. The sequence goes on along the minus strand of JANMDA010000004.1, from coordinate 4,872 downwards.
CCGTGTGTTGTGCCGCCGTAAACGGGGGCGAGTGATTGCGGATTATGATTAACCGTCGCCATCCCGCCGAGTCCAACGTCGATGCCCTTGCCCTGCACTATGTCGCGAACATAGCCGATTGAAAATGCCTGCACCCAAAACTGCTCATCTTCCAGGGCATCATCGAGGACAAGATCGTGGCCGCTTTTCTTTACCGTTTCGACCCGGCCAAAGATAGCGTTTTTGAAGAAGTCGTAATTACTCTCGAACAGGAAAGAGTTCGAGCGTTCGCCGTTCGCGTAGTTCTGTCCCCAAACAAAACTGCTCGCCCAATTGCGCTTCTCGTCTAATTCCTTGTTGTAGATCGCAGAAGCCGTTGTCTTGCGCAAGACGCGAATTTCAGGTTCAAGCGGTTCAGGATTTTTCAGGTAACCGTGAGAAATCTGCAAAGACAAGTTCTTTGTCGGATTTACGCTGAATCGTCCGCTAAACGAATTAAGACGCGGCTTGTCGAAGTTCCATCGGTTCTCGTTCGGCTCGGTGCCGTTAAATGCCGACGCTTCTATCTTAGCTTTCCCGAATGAAAAGCCCGCCGTAACCACGCCGTAGGTGATATGCGTCGCGTCCTGCCAATGATGGCCGATCGGTGCGTCCGCGTTGTTCATACCCGAGGTGCGGTGAAGATACATCGGCGGTCCGAGTGCCGGTTCGCCCGGAATTCCCGCGTACAGAAAGAAGGACTTCTTGTCGTCGAACTTATGCGATAACGTCACTGCCAACTCCGATATCAGGTCGTGTGGATGCTGCCGGTCGTGTATCGGTAACCCGCGAAACTGTTCACCGCTTTGAAAGAGCAATGGGTAACCAAAGCCCTGTTCGAAGATCGGATCGAGACTCGCCATGGCACGAAAGCCGAATTGCGATTTTTCTCCAATCGGGTGCGAGTACATGGCCATAAACATCGTAGGGAAATCGGCTTTCGCTTTACTTCCTTTGCCCGCGACCGATACGTCACGCGAACCGCCGATCTGCGTGTAGCGCAAGAATGCCGTGCCCATGAACATCCACATTCCGCCGCCCTCGGTCATTTTCATCTTTGCGTACATCGGCGACGAATCGGGAGCCCAGGCCGTGCCTGAGCTCTCGCGTTCCATCGGGTCGCCGATATTAGTCACAGACGACATCTTCATATCCATGTCGCCGTGGCCATGTTTCATTCCAGGCATATCTGACATTTCACCAGCCTTTTTTTCCGGCTGTTTGTCGTCTTTTTTCATGCCGGGCATGTTTTCCATTTTGTCCTCGTCGGGTGAATGAACATGCTTTGTTTTCTCCGGCAACTTCATATTGGCGCCGGGCTTTACGCCAACGGCGATGTTGCCCCACATGCCACCTTTCGCGTGACTTCCGACAGAGCAGAAGTATTTATACATGCCATCTTCGTTAGCCTTGATAACAAAATCGACTGCGTGCATGGTGCCTTCTGGCTCTTTCGATGCCATTTTATCTGTGCCTGCCGTTTCCTTTATGTCGGGCGACGCAAGAAAGTTGCCCATCACATGCCCGAAGCGAATATCGTGCTTCATATCTTCGTCAACATTGACGAACAATATCCGCAGCGTTGCTCCAGCCGGAACAACAAGCGTCGGATTGCGAACGCCCTGAATTCGATACGAGAGCATATCTTCTTCGGGGCCTGTGGTAACGACCAGACGAATGTCCTTTTCGGCAAAGGTCAGCGTTGTGCCGTCTTTTTTGCCCATCGTTCTTTCTTTTTCGATCTTAACCAGATCTTCGAATTTTATTGTTTTTGTCTCGCTGCTAACCAGCGTAAAAGCCTGATGGGCGAATGCCTGCACGCTCAACGTCAGTGCCGCAAATACTAAAAATACTAACTTTCTCATTTCATTTATCTCCTAATTTTTCCCTGATTAAAGCGACCTGACATAACCTGCAATAGATTTGATCTGAGCCTTAGAAAGTTTTTTCCTAAACGAAGGCATATCGCCGCGTCCCTTTGTAACGGTGCGAATTGTCTTTGCCGTGTCGAGTCCGCCGGAAATATCGTCTGCTCCGAGTTTTTTTCCTAGAGCGGTTTCTGCTTTCCCGTTCGAGCCATGACACCGCGCGCAGTTTTGCAAATACAAACTGCGCGGCCCGACTGCTGACGACGCCGACGCCGTTTGAGTGGTACTCATTAACGCTGAATATAAACCGCTAACCGCAAACATCGCAATGATCGCAAGCTTAATTATCATTTTCATTTTCACCTCTTGTTTGTCAGCAAAACCTGTCGTGAAAACACGACCACACAGGCCAAAAAACGGCCTTGATTATTGGTTTGTTTTTTTGATTTACAGGCGCGGAGGTGCTCTGGCGGGCAGGAGGGATTTGAGAATATTTGAATAGGAAAGATCGTTGACGAATTCAGACGATGAATTAGCGTAGGCAATGGCAGTAAAAAATTCTATACTCGAAACGACTTCTTCGGCATTTACCGCAGCGTCGGTCGTGTTAAATTTTTTGCTTATCGGATTGGCAGCAATATACGGTGATGGCTGCCCAGTCAGACAAACGCAGTCTGTGTCGCAAGCATTGCTGTCATTGTCTGCTTCAACCGTTTGGGATTCGGCAGTTTCTTGATGCGAATGGCAGTCCGATGTCTCAACAGCTTTTTTCTCGACATGGTGCGAACACGCGCAGGCCGACGCATGGCCGATGAGCAATGACATCACCAGGCACAAGGCCAAACCGATCTGTTTTATGCGAAAAGTCATCTTCTAAACCAATAATACATAGACGCGATGCGAAGCGAAAGAGTTCGATGTTATATATTTTTGTTTTTCCTCAAAGCAACCAATCAAAAAACTCGGTGCATCTAGGCAGATAAGATTAATCGCAAGAAAACTCTTCCCGGAACATTCTCTATTGGAAGTTGTCTAAAGTAACGGAACGCGTGACGAACGCGCGAGGCCGTTTGAGGAGGAACTATGTCTAAAAAAAGTTTTATCGATTCAGTAAAAGTAAAAAATCCCTGCACCGAAGATTGGGAACAAATGCACGGCAACGACCGATTGCGGTTTTGCTCGCACTGTTCGAAACACGTCAACAACCTTTCCGAAATGACGCGCAAAGAAGCCATGCGGCTTGTGCGAGCATCCGGCGGAAATCTGTGCATCCGCTACGTTCAAAATCCGGTCACCAAACGGCCAATGTTCGCCGAGCAGCTATTGCAGATCACACGGCGAGCTCCGGGACTTGCAGCAGGTGTTATGACAGCGTCGATCGCGCTTTCCGGCGGAGCTTATGCTCAAGGCGGTGATACTGCGCCAACTGCTATCATCCAGCCTGCCGACGATGCTCCAAAGCCTTCAAATACCGGAACGATTTCCGGCGTTGTCACCGATCCAAACGGTGCGGTGATCCCTTCGGCGCTTGTTTCGCTGACAAATGAAGACACCAGCGAATATCGCGTCACGACGGCAAATTACGAAGGCTATTACGAATTCATCGATCTGCCCGACGGAAAATACAAGCTCAAGATCGAGGCTGGCGGCTTTGAGTCCCGCGAGATCTCATCCATTTCCATTGCTGACGGCAGCACGGAACGCCGCGATTCACAGCTCTATTTGCAACAGGTTGCAGAGGTCGTTCAAGTTGGCGGCGAGCCTCAGTCGCAAGAAGTTTGGGTAGGAGGCGTCATGTCGGTGGTTTCGCATGTTAACCGTAATGCCTTGGTCACCGCTGTCGAAAACGAAGATTTAGAAGATGTAAAGGCGCGCGTAATGATGGGAGCACGCGTTAACGTCCGCGATAAAAGCAGAGATGGCATCACGCCTCTTCACGCAGCGATCGAAACGGGCAACATTGAGGTAATCCAGTTTCTGCTTGATAGAGGTGCAAAGGTTAATACCCGCGATTCTCTCAGGCGAACGCCTCTGATGATGATGGACTATGACGCGAAGCCGGAGCTGCTCGAACTTTTACTTCGCTACGGAGCAAAGACCAATCTTGCAGACAAAGAAAAAAATACGATCCTGATGCATTTTGCGGAATACAATGATGATGAGATCGTCCACATTCTCGTGCGATACGGAGTTCCGGTCAACGCCGTTAATAAAGAAGGCAAGACCGCACTGATGATCGCCGTGGAGAATAGCAATAAAGAAAACGTGAAAGCTCTTCTCGAATCAGGAGCAGATGTCCGTCTAACTTCAAAAGAAGGTGAAACCGCATGGAGCCTGACGACAAACGACGATATCAAAACCATGCTTGAAAACTATGGCGGCGGCCCGCCACGGGAACAGTTTACGGAAGCTAAGAAGGTTGAATAATAGGTTTAACGAGCAAGGCAATGAAGGATTTGCCGAATAAGTGTCCCTTCGGCTTTTCTTTTATTTGTTTTATTCGCGTCATTCGCCGGCAAAAATTCTTATTTTCTTTGCGTTCTTTGCGTTCTCTGCGTTAAAAAAAAGTCAGAAAACCATGTCGTCTCTCAGTTGCACAAGCCCGCGCGTGAGCAAGGGCGATACACTCAAGTTGGATGTATCGCCCTTGCTGACGCGCGCGCCTTGTGCAACACTTCGGAAAGTTGTGCTTTTTCGAGAAAACCATGTCAAATCGAGAAAGTTATGTCATATTCGGAAAACCATGTCATATCCGGAAAGTTGGTATTTCCACATACCGGTTTCGATGCTATGTTGACGACATGTACAAAAATAGCAACTGCCGCACAACGACAAAAAGTCACCAGCAATTTTTTATCCGCCGCTCGGAGATCGCCTTTGACGAAAAAGTGAGATACGTCGAAAGCGTCTGCCAGGTGCTGATCGAGAGCCGCTTCGGCGCGTGCCTCGTCGAGCCTGTGACCATAGATCTGAGCGACGATGCGGA
>JANMDA010000442.1:0-5000 GCA_031376085.1 Chloracidobacterium sp. | reverse complement strand
CTTACAGGGTTATATCGTGAAAGTTTGTTGGACAACACAGGCGTTGCATCGATCGACTGCCCGCCGGCGATGTAGAGCTTGTTGTCTGTGCCAAGCACTCCCTGCACTGCATACCGTGCAGGTGCCTGCGCCGGGCCTGCTTGCCATGCCGCTGGCGTGCAGGCCGGTGTTGAGGTCGCGGTTACAGCCGGTGTATTGGTCGACGTGCTGGTGGCTGTATTCGTCGCGGTTGTAGTTGGCGTGTTGCTTGGGCCCACTCCACTGACCGTAACGCTTCCGTTTGTGATGAACGCCGGCGGATCGCCTTCGTTCCAGACAAAGCCCGCGTGGGGAACCATGTTCGGATCAGTGTAGTCCGCAAAGGTCAATGCTGTCGTTGTCCCTGACGCGCCGACAACGTCGAATTTCAGGTTTATCAGCGTTCCCGATCCAACCAGATTCTGCGCCTGGAATGCCGACACGATAAAGTGTCCCGCATTCTGCGTATTCGGCGTGACGGACATCGAACTGCTCAGCGTTCCCACCTGATCGATACAGGCATTGCCCGTACAAGCCGTCCCGCCCGCAGGCTGTAAAACCGCAGGATTGAAAGTGACCTGGAGGTCGTAGGAAATAATTCCTCTGCCCGTCGTGTCACCAACAATAATAGGAACCGTTATCAAGGCCCCAGGCGAGGCGCTAGCGTTAGGCAAAGCAACCGTTACAGGCGGAGTGCCTGTGGCCGTCGGCGTAGCTGACGGTGCAGACGTCGGCGTATTGCTCGGCGTATTGGTCGCCGTCCGCGTTGCCGTATTTGTCACGGTTGCTGTCGGAGTATTGGCCGGAGTGTTGGTCGGCGTCGGACTTCCGCCGACAAATGTGCAGGTAAAGTCTGCTGTTTCGAATATAAGCGACCATCCGCCTGCGATAGCGCCGACGTTGTTGGCTGCATCGTCAACTATAAATAAGCGCCAGTCTCCATTCATTGCCGTCGCATTTGTGCCGAATGCGGAAGCAAGGGTTGCCGTGCCGCCGGGAGCCGGGAGCAAATATATCGGCGGCGGGGCCGGAGCCGTAAAGGCGTCCTGGCCGGAGTCGGCAGTCGGGTTGAATTCACCGGTGACTATTGCCGTTCCAACACCGGTTGCAGCAGCATCGCTCAATGTAAGATCGACATTGGAAATGGCAGTCGTCCCGCCCTGATCGGACAAGATCTCCATCTTCTGACCGCCTGGCCCGACAAGAAGCATATCAAGATCGCCCGGAGCCGTATGAGACAGCCCGTTGAGCCTGACCTTAACAACCTTGTTGCTGGTCAGTCCGGCTACCGTAATGGTGCTCGGATAAGGTGTCGAAGCGCCGTTGGTCGTTGCCGGAGCACCATTGGGAATAGTGATAGCGGCAGAATTTGTAAACGCCGCCGGAGGCACGCTGGGTGATCCCAGCCTGAAACTCCTCGCGGTCGAGCCTGTGCCGATTCCCGGAGAAACAACATTTATTGTGACATTGTGGATGCTGCCGCATGGAGAGTTTGCCGGGACAGTATAGGGAACATTGTTCGTAACGGTCTGGCCTGGGGCTATGTTTCCGTAGTTAACGGTTCCGCCGCCGGTTACATTCACCTGAACGTTGTCGACCTGGACTGCGGTTGAATTTCTGACGCCGATACTGAGCAGCACCGGTTCGCCCGATTCGGGAACTCCGTTGTTATTGCCGGTAATATCGCTCACCGAAAACGGATCTGCCATGACGGCCCCTGCACAGGATGGGAACCTGAACGAGCCGATGCGCGTGCGCCAGTTAGAAGTGAAATACTCAGACGTAAACCAGAAGGTGCAGTCATCAAGCGGGTCGACGCTCATTGCGCTGTAATCGCCCCAGCGATTGCCGTTGCCCGTCTGGCTGGCCGTACTTTGGACCATTGTAGTTTCGCCCTGAGCAAGTGTGTTTATCGGGTCGGTCACTAACCGTCCGGCATAGCGGATCTGCGGATTTATCGTAGCGCTGGAGGCACTAAATCCAACGGCCATATTGCCCGATTGATCCTGTGCGACGCTTGCCATCCAACGCCAGTCGGTGTCTGGCTGATATGTGCTTTCCTGAAAAACGGTCTCTGTTCCCGTAGTGACATTGCGCAGTTCGAACCAGCGTATTCCGTTTACGCCGCCCGAATTTACTGTGTGGTTTCCGACAATACGTTCGACGCCGTTGATGATCCTGTAGGGCAGCCGGAACATTAACCTGTCGCCGATACCGTCCAGGCCCGCAGTCGTGCCCAATTGCGGAACGCAGCTGCGTCCCGCCGTGCACGCCTGTGTGAAAGGAGCTCGGACCGGACTTGTGCGAAGCAGGTAAGTTGAATTAGCCGGTGTAACAAAGTCTGCATGAAAAAGATAGGTCTTGTATGTGCCGCCACTTGGAAAAGCAACGAAGGGGCATGCAGTGCCAGCGGGCGGCAATGTCGATCCGTCAAGGTCGGCCGGTAAGGCATACGGTTCACCGGGGCCGCCGGTGATACCGGTTGTAATGAAAGTCGCAGGCAGGCCGACGAGCATAGCGGCACGGTCAAAAACAAACGGCTGAGGCCCGAGACGTGCGGTGCCTGCCGAGTTGAACACGTTATCGCTCATGTAATAGCCGTCCGGCCAAACGCCGATGTGCGGATAGTCAAAAAAGTTTGAGCCGAGATGAAAACCGTAACGGTTGTATGTGCCCGTGGCATCGCTGGTCGTTGAAATGGCAATGCACTCGTCGGTGGGAACGGCGGTCCCGGCGAACTGGCTGATCAGCCAACGTCCGGCGATCTGGTCGTAGAGGATGATCGGGTCGCCGTTGCCGTTAGTTTCGCAAACGCCGCCAAAGCCTGCCCACAGGGAAACAATGCTTGACGGGCCCAAAACGGAAAGTCCGGTCGTCTTGCTAAAGACCTGATAGCCCGCGTTCACCATCTGGACATATTGTGTGGCGCCTACTTCACCGTCTGTATCAGGTGGTGAACAGTTGCAGGCGACGCCCGGAAATCCTATGCCGTTAAAGTTGAGGGCCGGAGTAGGCATGGCATTCGGAGCGAGAAATGCCTGAACGATCGTGTCGTCACCGTCGATATGGGTCTTTGGGTTAGTCGGGTTTAGGTTTGCCTCGCGGTATTCACCGTCCTCGGCCAGACGCGGCTTGACAGGCAGTTGCAGCATATCGCGCAGGGCAGGTGACGTGTCGTTGTGGTACGAATGGCCGACGGTAACATTAGATACTTGATTTCTCACGCCGGGGTTTTGTTCGGCGGCCGCAGATGCCGGCTGCACCTCATTCTTTTTTTCTTCACGAATGTCCTGATTTGTAAGCGTGCTCTCATTGCTCACGGCTTCTTGTTTAAGCCCTTGGCCGTTCGCCGCCTTTGTTCCGTAAAAGTAAGGCTCGGCGATGATCGCGGTTACGAGTCCCAATAGAAATAAACATACAAGAAGACTCATGCGAGCTTCCGCTTTAGATCGTTTTAACATTCCCAAAAAACCCTCCAAGGTATTACCCGACAAAATTATTACCCAATGATCTGCTCTTCAAAGTCAAAAAAGCCGTTTCCAAACCATGCTGATCAAGCAGCCAGTATGCCAATACTCTTCGCGCAAACACGTTGGCATCCGGCGATCAACGATAATTCAAAAGAGGCTGATTATAAATGACAGTATTCTCACTGATTTATAACAGTTTTACGAACCGCCGTCAATCAAACAGACACCTGACGGCATTGAATTTGATTTTCTTTTTAATTTAGGAAGATTCGGGTAAAAAAAGGGCGGCCCGTGGGCCGCCCTAAGTGGTATCAAACTGGCAGGTGTTACTCCGCCGGATTGGCGATGAAGTCCATGTCGACAATGTTGTCGACAAGGCTTATCACGCGGCTCGGCGTCTGGAAGGTGTAACGCTGTGAATTCACCGTTACAACATACGTCTCGCCTGTTTGCAGGCCTTCGATCGTGAAGTAGCCGAATGAACCGGTTGTCACGACACGCGGTTCGACAAGCGAATTACCCGTGACCACGATCCTCGCATTGCGAATACCTATCCCGTCAGCCGTCATCACGCGTCCCGAAACAGACGCACTGGCCGCCGTCGAAGCAAACAGCTCAAGTCCCCATCCGCCATTCACGCAGCCCGTGATAGCCGCCGGTGCATTGAAGCTGCCTGCGTCGTCACGCATGTAGAGGCTCCATGTGCCATTTCCGTTCGTCGCTCCGAAGTTGCCGCTCAGCGTTTGAGTTCCAGTTCCGCCAACTGCACTTCCGGGCTCGTTATACGGTGCCGGTGGTGCGGGTGCAGGGAAGCTCGTCTGTCCCGGCTCCCAGCTCGTCGGTTCAAACAATCCTGTCGTCAGCGGTGCCGAATTTGGCAGCACTTGGCCGGCCACATCCGAGAACGTAAGAGTCACTGGTGTCGTCAGGTCAAGAGTGCCGCCGGCATCTGCCATAATGATGAACTTCTGTCCTGTCGGCCCGACAAGCAGGAAGTCCATGCTGTCAGGTATCGTATGCGCCACATCGAACAGTGTCACGCGGATCGAGCCGATCGACGGGAACCCGCTCGGGACCGTGATCGTCGATGGATACGGCGAAGCAGGCTGTCCGAACGTCGTGCAGATAGCTGCCCCGGCACGGAAAGCACTTGCCGTGTCGTTGATGCTGAGAACCGCCGTGTTCAACTGGCCGACGTTTCCGCCTGTCAGCGTCAGATTGACCGTTTCCGCCGCCTCCGCCGGCACCGAGTCGGTGCAGATGTTGACGTTGACAGTCTTCGTCGTCTCGTTCGGGTTAAACGTCACGGCCTGTGCAACGCTGATGTAATCGACGCCTGAGGTCGAACACGAGGCACCACCGGTGGCCGTGCCGTTCGACGTTGCAAAGTTCACCGTCGTCGTGCCCGTTACTGAGCCTGTCCGGTTTACCGTGATCACCGCAGTCTGCGATTCATCCTCGGTGTATGTCGCCGAACTGAATTGAACTGACGTCGCTCCGCCAGGTGTTGAC
>JANMDA010000404.1:0-4272 GCA_031376085.1 Chloracidobacterium sp. | reverse complement strand
TTTCAAGTTCTTTGATCGTTGTTTCGACAAAATCCAAAACATCTGCATTTCCTTTGTCGCCGAAAAGTTTGTAGATCGTATCGATGTGACGTTGGCTGATGTTGCTTAGAATTTCGATATATCCGTCATCGCCGCGCTCCGCCGAGCGGCCGACCTCTATTAGCAAGTCAGTCGTGCCTTGCATCGCGGACAAAACGACGGCGCACTGTTCCGATTTGATCGTCGTTCGGATTATCTCAATTACTTTTTCTATTGTTTCGGCACTTCCAACTGATGAGCCGCCGAATTTTAGGACCTTCATATTTTGCTAATGAGGAGATCTTTTAAGTCCTCATATTTTACATCCATTTCAATGCTCTGCTTTTCTTTTGAAAACAGATAATTGACGGACTCAGGTATTTTCCCTTGTGTTCCGATTATGTCGTGGACAGAATCGAATTTTACAGGATGAGCGGTTTCGAGAAAAATACCTTTTTGATCAGGATGTAGGGTTAGGTGATCCGCCAGCGCCCTAAACCCGACGGCACCATGAGGATCGAGGATATAGCTATATTTCTTATAAATGTCACGCATCGTTTCTGCCGTTGTTTTGTCCGAAATGCTCACGGACTCGAGCTTATTTCTGAGATCAACAAATTTATTGTCAAATATTTCAAGAATACGGACGAAATTGCTGGGTTCGCCGACATCCATCGCGTTAGAAAGCGTAGCGACCGATGCCCGCGGTTGATAGTCGGCAGTTTGCAGAAATCGCGGCACGACGTCATTAGCGTTGCAGGCAGCGATGAACTTCTTTACCGGCAAGCCCGAAATATGGGCTAAAATGCCCGATGCAAGATTGCCGAAATTGCCGCTTGGCACCGAAATGACGGGCGGTTCGCCGTTCCACTGCTTTAATCCATAGAAATAATAAAATTGCTGAGGCAGCCAGCGTGCGACGTTTATAGAATTGGCAGATGTGAGGTGAACTTTTGATTGCAGATCGGCGTCGGCCAACGCCTGTTTTGCCAGAGCCTGGCAATCGTCAAAATTACCATGTAATTCCAATGTAATTACATTTTCGCCCAGTGTGGTTAATTGTAGCTCCTGAACCTTACTGACTTTGCCTTTTGGGTAGAGAATGACGACCTCGATGCCTTCCACGCCGTGAAAACCCGCAGCAACGGCTCCGCCCGTATCGCCTGACGTTGCTACGATGACAATGGTCTTTTCCGCATTATCACGCGAAAAGTGTTGAAGAGATCGACTCATAAACCGTGCCCCGACATCTTTGAAGGCAAGCGTCGGCCCGTGAAAAAGTTCAAGTGTGGAAATGCGGTCCGTTATAGGCACAAGCGGAAAATCAAAATTCACCGTCTCGGCACATATCGTAAAAAGAACGTCATCGGGTATTTCGCCTGCAATAAAAGGGCGGATCACGTCGAACGCTATCTGTTCGTTGGAGAGCGTCGATAACCCTTTTAGCCAATCATCAGAGAATCTTGGTATCTCGGACGGAAAATACAAGCCTTTGTCATCCGGCTGGCCGCTCAGAACGGCGTCGCGAAACGAGACATGAGGCGACTTTCGGTTTGTGCTAAAGTAATGCATCTATTTGATAAAAGAGATGAAACGTAAAATATCAAATCATATACGGTTTGTGCAATTTACCAAAGTATGGACGAAGTAAGGGTTTTATCGCCGGCGACGGTTTCTAATGTTGTTTGCGGTTTTGATTGCCTCGGTTTTGCGCTAGCTGAGCCATGTGACGAGATGACCGTGCGAAAGATCGACGAACGCGCGATCCGCATAATCAATCGTGATGAATACGATTTGCCCACCAATCCGGCAAAAAATGTTGCGGGCGTTGCTTTGCAGGCGTTGATGGACGCTGCTCAGCTTAAATTTGGCTTCGAGGTTGAGATCACGAAACACATCAAGCCCGGCAGCGGCATCGGCTCAAGTTCTGCCAGCTCGTGCGGAGCAGTTGTGGCAGCAAATAAACTGATCGGCGATAGGTTTTCAAATCTCGAACTTGTCCGATTTGCTATGGAAGGCGAATTTCTCGCATCCGGCTCTCGTCACGCCGACAACGCCGCGCCCTGTATTTATGGTGGTTTCACGCTTGTGCGCTCGACCGAACCGCTCGACATTGTATCGATCGATTTTCCGCCAATGTTTGCGACCGTAATTCATCCGCAGATCGAGATCAAGACCGCTGACGCCCGCGCGATTTTGCCGAAAGATGTTCCGCTCAAGGATGCTGTGCGAAATTGGAGCAATCTGGGCGCGTTTGTAGCAGCTCTTGTAAAAGGCGATTATGAACTCCTTTCGCGCTCGATGGAAGACACTATAGTTGAGCCCGTTCGAAAAACACTGATACCAAAATTCGACGAAGTAAAAACAACTAGCCTCAATGCCGGAGCGCTCGGCGGCGGCATTTCGGGCTCAGGGCCGTCTATTTTTATGTTGAGCAAATCGCGGGAAGATGCGGAGAACGTAAAATCGGCAATGAGTGACATTTACGCCACGACCGATATCGGATACAACATTTATGTTTCCGAGATCCATCCTACGGGCGTCAGGCTTGGGTAGTGGAAAATTGAACGCTGTTGCACAAGCCCGCACGTTAGTAAGGGCGGAAAACACACCGTTGAGCACACCGCACTTGCCAAACGTGTAAACTTTAACAAGCCATATTGCGTTTCATATATAAAACTATTGACTATATATGCAAACATTTGATATAATATTTACATTCGAAATTGATCTTTGACAACTATAAAAAAGGCAAGTGCTCTATGAAACTGGTGGCAAATTGTGGCGCAAATGTTTTTTTCAAAAATCAGCGGGACAAGCATAAAATAGCGAGGTAACCCCTAATATTTGTAACAGTTACGGTGTCCCGACCGGGTTCGGGACAAGCGGGACAACGCCGTTTTGAAAATCGGGTGTAAACATTGCAGTGGTTCAAGTTAGGTGAATGGCCCTGTGACACACTGTGTCATTTGTCCACGCGAAGACGAGTCACTTAACGTCATGGAAACTGGGCTTAGAAATCGAGGCTGCTATTTTCAATCAGCCTAAAACTGCTAAGATAATATAATAAGCATGTTGACGAGAGAATTAGAAGAAACATTAAGCTTTGCAGTCGATGAGGCCGTAAAGCACAAGCACGAATTCGTTACGCTTGAGCATTTGCTTTTCGCCTTGCTCGAAGATGCTTCGGCGCGCGAGATATTGTTTAACTGCGGCGCGCAGATAGACGAATTGGGCCGGGCTTTGCAGGAATATTTTGATAAGGTGCTTGAAAAAATGCCGCCTAATGCCAAGGCAATGCCCGAGCTGACTTCGACGTTTCAATCGACGATCTCATATGCAGTTTTGCAAGCTGAGGGCAGCGGACAGGGAGCGGTTGACGGCGGCAACATTCTTGCCTCGTTGTATCAGGCCGAACAGTCTTATGCCGTTTACCTTTTGCTGCAGCAGGGCGTGACGCGGCTGGATATTCTCAATTACATTTCACACGGCATATCAAAGGTCGATGCGAATGAGCCGATGTTCGACGGCATTGAGGATGAGGAACTTGATAGTCCGACGCAGCGTAAGCGGCCGCTTCAGAGCTTTTGTGTAGAGCTCGTGGCTAAAGCTGCGGCCGGACAGATCGATCCGATCGTTGGCCGCGCGCCTGAAATCGAACGCACGATCCAGGTGCTGTGCCGCAGGAAGAAAAATAATCCGCTATACGTCGGCGAGCCTGGTGTCGGAAAAACTGCTTTAGCAGAGGGTTTGGCGCTCAAGATCAGTGAGGGCGATGTGCCAGAGGTTTTGCAGGGTGCGAAAGTATTTGCATTGGACATGGGCGCCGTCCTTGCGGGAACGCGTTACAGAGGCGATTTTGAGCAACGGTTCAAGGCGATCATTAACGAGCTGAAAGAGCAGGAAAACGCCATTCTATTTATCGATGAGATACACACTATAGTCGGTGCCGGAGCTGTTTCGGGCGGATCGATGGATGCATCGAATATTTTAAAACCGGCACTGGCCGACGGTGGTTTGCGGTGCATTGGCTCGACGACGCACGCGGAATATAAGGCTGCATTCGACCGTGACCGCGCGCTCGCGAGACGTTTTCAGCGAATCGATATAAACGAGCCGACGGTCGAGGAAACATACGCGATACAAAATGGCCTAAAGAAATTCTACGTGCAGCAACACGGCGTCATATATGGCAACGACGCACTCCGCACGGCTGCGGTTATTGGGGTAAAATACATAAACGACCGGTTCTTG
>JANMDA010000354.1:0-2428 GCA_031376085.1 Chloracidobacterium sp. | reverse complement strand
GGCAAAGGCAGCGGTCGAGACGGTCGCGGGATTTTTGAAGGAACGTGTTCCCGCGCCATTTAACGGTTATGTGGACAGTTTTCTCGCCGGTGGCGGTGGCGAAAGCGGCGGCGGGCTGCTCGATAGTCTTGGCGGAATGTTCGGCGGGGGCAGTAAGTAGAAATGGCTTTATTTGGTGAAAAATTCAAATGCGGTCGCTGCGGGCAAAAGAATGAGCCGCTTGGTTTCGCTCCGATCCCGACCGAACTCGGCCAGCAGATCGGCTCTGAAATGTGCAAAGACTGTTGGAAAGAGTGGCAGGAAAAGCAAAAACAGCTCATTAACCACTTTGGTCTCGACGTTTCAAATCCTGACTCTCATCAATTCCTCTTCGACAACATGAAGATATTTTTCTACAACGAGGGCGTCGAACTCACGCAGATCGATACTTCGCAGGAAGGCAAGGTCAATTGGTAGTAGGAACGCAGGATGCCAGGCGTGCGTTCCGTCAATTCTTCTCAAACTTCAACGCAGCCGAATTCATGCAATAACGTAAGCCGGTCGGCTTTGGCCCGTCGTCAAAAACATGACCAAGATGCCCGTGGCATCTAGCGCATAAAACCTCGGTGCGGCTTATGCCGAGGGTCGAATCCGTTTTCTCGATCACGTTCTTTCTATTTATTGCTTCGTAGAAACTCGGCCAGCCGGTTCCCGATTCAAACTTTGCTTTTGAACTGAAAAGCTTCAAATGGCAGGCAGCACAATAATAGTCGCCATCATCGTGCGTTTCGGCATATTCGCCCGAATAAGGACGTTCGGTGCCAGCTTCGCGGAGTACGTTATATTGAGCGGGCGTCAATGCTTTCTTCCATTCTGCATCAGTCTTTACGATCTCGTTTCCGTCAAAAATATTGTCGGTTTTATTCCCGGCTTTTGCATCGCCCTCAGCCAAAAGCGTCTGGATAACCATGTCCTGCATTTCATACAAGCCTTCGCCGATATGGGTAAATCGGATGCGGCCTTCCTTATCGAGAATAAAGATCGTCGGCCATGCTTCTACCTTGAAAGAATTCCAGTTGGCCCCGTTATAATCGGTTAAAACAGGATATTCGATCCCTCGCCGTTTTACCGCCGCTGTTAAATTATCAAAATCTCTTTCCGCCGCAGTCTCGGGCGTTTCGATGCCGATCACTGTAAGGCCCTTGTCGCGATATTTGGCGTCATAGCCCTTTATCGCAGGCAAAGTGTTTATGCAGTTGTAACAGCCGAATGTCCAAAATTCTAATAAGACGACATGGCCGCGAAGATCTTCGGCCTTAAGCGTTTTGGAATTTATCCATTTTCCGTCGATCAGATCCGGCGCACGCCTGGCTTTGGCTGCGGGAATTAACACGTCTTCTGATTCACTGTTAGCCGACATATCAATTGCGGCAGATGCTGGCTCGGTTGCCATCGAATCAGTGACGGCCAATACTGATTGACTCTCAAATGCCGGATGAAAACAGCCGAGGTTGAGCGCGCTGGTGAAAACATAATAGGCCGCAATAACAACGCATATCGAACAAATATATATTATTAATTTCATGATTTTTTTCTCGCGAATCACCGAAGCTATTTTTTGATCGCCATCTCGAATGCTTTGGTAAAATCGCCGCCATCGGTGTTGTGCTCAGTCGAAAAGATCTGCTTTTTGTCTTTGAATATTGCCACCATTGAGGCCTTTGTCTTATTTGCCTCAAAAAAATCAGCTAACCCAGCTGCTTTTGCCGTAGCTTTGGCTTTTTCTGTGGTCTCGCGGTTTGTGATGTCTAAAGTTACAAAATTAAGGTTCTCGCCGAACTTCTCCATTAATTTCACCATCTTAGGCTCGAGTTCTCTGCAATACGGACACCAGTCTGCCCGTATAATTACTACAACCGGATTTTTCGCATCCGACATTGCCTTGTCGTCCTTCATCATTTTGTCCTGAGCCGACACCGAGACGGTAAAGCCTGCCAACAAAATAAATGCAGCGATCACATACATTTTAAACTCTCTCATTTTTCTAAATCCTCCAATAATATTTCTCAACAGGGTTCTGTCCCGTTGTAAGAATATGCCTGGAGTGACGCTATTTATTCCGAGAGGTGGACTGTGCGTCCCTGAGATTTTTTTTTCACCACAAAGGCACGAAGAACACAAAGTAAGTAAGGTGCGTCCCTGAGAATTTTGTCGAATGCACGCTCGTTCACACTCGCGTTTCCGCCCGTAGGGTCATGCGTCCCTGAGAAAGCTTTGCGGGCTTTGCGGCTTTGCGGGATAAAAAAGGCCTATTTCCCGCAAAGCCGCAAAGGACGCAAAGTAGCTGCTAACAAAAGCCACAACTTTAGGACACAATCGTAAATAAGCGCGTCCCTGAGATTTTTTCAACGCAAAGTCGCAAAGAAATTCTGAAAAGTGCGTCCCTGAG
>JANMDA010000328.1:0-4103 GCA_031376085.1 Chloracidobacterium sp. | reverse complement strand
ATTTTCAAATCGCTTGAAGTCTTTGATGTTAAAGGTCAGGATGTTTGCGTTCCCGTAAACATTCATTTGAGCGACCAACCGTGCATCGTGGACGCTTTTTCCCATAATGTCATGCGATAGAACAAGGCTTTCCCATTCGTGGAAAATCTCAGATTTTTCATCAAGCAAGATAAAAAGACCTTTAATTCTCTGCACTTCCTGACTTGCCTCCAACACGGTTAGTCCAAGTCCGTTCGCCTCGGTTGGACGAGTTGCAGAAACCCAAAACTCGATCAGATTTTGCGGAACAATATAGAGGTGATCTAACTGACCGGCCAACTTCGCCGTTGCAGAAATAGAAACTTCATAAAAAGGGGAAACTGGATTCGCAAGATAGGTGAGAATGTTTGAATCTATCAGGTAATCCATGTCCGAAAATTAATAAAGATTCTCACGACGGAGGCTTTCAAGTGGGATAGCTGGAGCGTCTGATTTATGGCTTTCCGCCCACTCTCTTATAGCGTTAGCACGTTCTTCGGGAGTGGCAGTTTCGTAGAGCGGCCTTTCCTCTCGTTGTTGTTTACCGTTACCATTCGGCATGAGGCTTTTTAGGTAGTCATCAATCGATAGTCCTGCGAGTTTTGCCTGCGATTCAATCATCGCAATAGTTTCCGGGCTGATTTTATCTGCAACTTTGCTCATGGCTTTATTTCCTAAAGAGATTTTAGCATAAAGATAGTACCTGTTTGCCACTAATAGGCCCTGGCGAAGATGACGCGCTTATTTGACTCGACGCCTGAATACACACATTTGCCGCTCTCTTCCTTCGCGTCAAGCGGTATGCAGCGGATGGTCGCTTTGGTTTCGGTTTTGATCTTTTCTTCGGTCTCCGACGTGCCGTCCCAATGCGCGGAGATAAAACCGCCTTTCTCGATCTGGTTCTTAAATTCATCCCAAGTGTCCACACGAAATGTATTTTCTTCGCGAAATTTAAGAGCCTTCTGATAGATGTTTGCCTGTATCTCATCGAGCAGGGCAGTGACGTGTTCGACTATGCCTTCGAGCGGCTGTGACTCTTTGGTCAGCGTATCGCGGCGGGCGACTTCAACGGTGCCATTCTCAAGATCGCGCATGCCCATGCCAAGACGAATAGGCACACCGCGAAGTTCGTACTCGGCGAACTTCCATCCCGAACGCTGATTGTCACTGTCGTCGTATTTGACCAAAACTCCTGCGGCCTTTAACTTCTCGAACACAGGTGCGACCTTTTCGGAGATCGTTGCGAGGTCTTCGGGAGTTTTGTAGATCGGGATAATAACAACCTGGATTGGAGCAAGTTTCGGCGGCAAGACGAGTCCCTGATCGTCAGAGTGGGCCATGATGAGTGCTCCCATCAACCGCGTCGAAACGCCCCAACTCGTCGCCCATGGATGTTCAAGCTGATTCTCTTTATTCACGAACTTCACATCGAACGATCTTGAAAAATTCTGTCCGAGAAAATGCGATGTTCCACATTGGAGAGCTTTGCCGTCCTGCATCAGTCCCTCGATGCAATAGGTTTCGACGGCTCCGGCAAATCGTTCGTTCGGCGTTTTCAAACCCCGCAAAACCGGCAGGCCGATCCATTCCTCGGCAAACGTGGCGTAAACGCCGAGCATTCGCTCAGTCTCTTCGATAGCCTCGGCTTCCGTCGAGTGTGCAGTGTGGCCTTCCTGCCAGAGAAACTCTGCCGTGCGAAGAAAAAGTCGCGTCCGCATTTCCCAGCGGACGATGTTGCACCACTGATTTATGAGCAGCGGCAGATCGCGCCAAGACTGGATCCAGTTTTTATATGTGTTCCAGATTATGGTTTCGGAGGTCGGACGGATTATCAATTCCTCTTCGAGTTTGGCGTTAGGATCGACCATCAGGCCGCCATTCGGATCGACTTTAAGCCGATAATGCGTCACGACGGCGCATTCTTTTGCAAAGCCTTCGGCGTGTTCCTCTTCTTTTTCGAGGAAAGATTTTGGCACGAAAAGAGGGAAGTATGCGTTCTGATGCCCGGTCGCCTTGAACATATCGTCCAACGCCCGCTGCATCTTTTCCCATATAGCAAAACCATACGGTTTGATAACCATACAGCCGCGAACAGCAGAATTCTCAGCAAGATCAGCACGTTTGACGATCTCGTTATACCACTCGGAATAATTTTCCGATCTTTTAGGAAGCCCTTTACTCATAATAAAAAATAGCCACAGAGTGCACAGAGAGCACAGAGGTAAAACCAAAATCATAAGATAAATCGTCTTTACTTACAATTTTCAGTCGCCAAACTAATCTCATTTGCTCTGTGGACTCTGTGGCTGTTATGGTAATATCCACTTTTTATGAGCGAATTCACTCTGGATTTTCAGGACACCGCAACCGCCTTTGCGGACAAATCCGATTCACAGCTAAACGAGAAATACCGGCTTTTCAAGATGTTGAATTCGCGGTTCTTGAATGCTCTCGGTTCGACCGCAGCCAAATTTGCTTTGTCCATCGGATTGCCGGTCGAGGGTTTGATAAAAGCGACGATCTTTGAGCAGTTTTGCGGCGGCGAGACGATAGAAGAATGTGAAAAAGCGATCAACAATCTTGGCCGCTCGAACATAGGCACCATTCTCGATTACTCGGTCGAGGGCAAATCAACCGAGGAAGATTTCGACCGGACAAAAGACGAGATCATCCGCACGATAGCACGTGCGAAAGACGATCCGAATATTCCGTTTGCTGTCTTTAAAGTCACTGGAATTGCTCCGCTAGGCACATTAGAGCGACTAAGTAATAGGAAAAAACTTGACGCCAAGAGCCAGGCCAAATGCGAACGTATTCATAACCGCGTCAACGAAATTTGCCAGTACGCATACTCTGTCGGGCAGCCGGTTTTTATCGATGCTGAGGATTCATGGATACAGGACGCAATTGACCGTCTCGCCGTCGAGATGATGGACAAATACAATCGCGAGAGGCCGATCGTTTTTAATACGCTGCAAATGTATCGCACAGACCGACTGCGATATTTGAAAGACAGCAGACGGCAAGCAAAGCTGGACGGATACATCATGGCGGTCAAATTAGTTCGGGGCGCGTATATGGAAAAAGAACGCGAGCGAGCCGTCGACAAAGGTTATCCGTCGCCGATCCACACAACCAAAGCCGACACCGATGCCGATTATGATGCGGCTATCGAATATTGCCTCCGTCATTTTCAAACCATGTGTTTTGTCGCTGCAACTCACAACGAAGAAAGCACCAGACTGCTTGCCTCACAAATGCATGAAATGGGAATAGAGGAAAATCATCCGAACATCTTCTTTTCGCAGCTTTATGGAATGGGCGATACTATTTCTTATGTGCTTGCAGCAAAAAAATATAACGTCTCAAAATACGTTCCTTACGGCCCAATCGCCGATACGATTCCATACCTTATACGCCGGGCAGAGGAAAATTCATCAGCCGCAGGCCAGGTGAGCCGTGAACTTGAAATGATCGAAAGGGAATTAAAACGTCGTAAATCAGCCTGATCCAAATGCTAGAGTATGTTTTGTCCAAAGTGCGGAAAACCTGACCAATCGCCGGAGACATTCTGTCGCCAATGCGGCAATTTTCTGCCTGATCTTGAAAAATCGGCCAAGAAGCGACAAACACCTGAAGATCACCTTAAGGCCAACACGTTTCTCAGTTTCGTAACGATCATCGTGAGTTTCTCACTGGCGATCGCACTGTATTCCATTTTCCTTCCGAGAAATGATACGCATTGGGTAATTTACCTGACTGCCGGATTCTTGATCGCGATCGGAGCATGGCAAATTCAGTCATTATGGCGAACTGTTTTGCTGAAAAAACACTTTAATAAAAACAGATCTCAAGATGTGCCAACGTTGGAGACCGAAGGTGTGACAGGAAGGATCTTGGAGAAAGCAAACCTGGATGAAATTGTTCCGGCAAGTATCACCGAGCAGACCACGCGAAATCTGACCGAAAGAAAAACACCTTCATCGAAGCCCCAGCATTAATCTTACAGATCGGTCAGAGACTTTGCGTTCAGGATCGTTTCGCCACTCATTAAGCTGCTTTAATTCTTGATCGATTAGCGGAAC
>JANMDA010000247.1:0-4357 GCA_031376085.1 Chloracidobacterium sp. | reverse complement strand
ACCGCCAAGCTCGAGCGACATCTTTTTGAACATCGGCGCTGCGGTGCGAGCGATGTCTTCGCCGGTTTTCGTCCCGCCAGTAAACGAGATGGCTTTTACGTCCTTATGTTCGACAATTGCCGATCCAACACTTGGCCCGGTGCCGTGGACAATATTCAAAACTCCGGCGGGCAATCCGGCCTCAATGCACAGCTTTGAAAGCATAAAAGCGGTCATTGGTGTTACTTCGCTCGGTTTTGCGACGACGGTGCAGCCGGCGGCGATAGCCGGTGCAATTTTCCATGTAAATAAATAGAGAGGCAAGTTCCACGGGCTAATACATCCGACTACGCCAAGCGGTTGCCGAAGCGTGTAATTGAGCGCACCGATAGCATACGAATCGTATGACTCATTCTCGGTGTGCATCGCAGCCGTCGCGTAGAATTTAAAATTTGACATTGCCCGCGGAATATCGACGGTGCGGGCAAGCGATAGCGGTTTGCCCTGATCGATGCTCTCGGCAAGCGCCAACGGTTCGAGGTCACGTTCAATAAGCGAAACCAAACGCATCAAAATATCGTGCCGAGCCTCAGCCGACGTTTGTGACCACGATGGAAAAGCTATCTTTGCTGCCTCAATCGCACTCTGTACGTCGCGCTCGTCTGAGTCGGCAATATGCGAATAGACCGCGCCTAAAGACGGGTCAAAATTCTCAAGATACTCGCCCGAAACCGGCAGCACGATCTCGCCGTTTATGTAGTTGTCGATCCTGATCATTTACAATTTTGCGAACGTCAATCCCGTCTGTCCCTGATACTTTCCGCCGCGGTCTTCATAACTAACGCCACAATCCTCGTCGGACTCGAAGAACAATATCTGACCGATACCTTCGTTGACATAAACGCGCAGCGGCAGATTGGCAAGGTTCGCTATCTCGACAACAAGGCGGCCCGTCCAACCGGCTTCGAGCGGCGTTGTATTGACCAGCAATCCGGCACGGGCGTATGTCGATTTACCAAGCGCCACACCGGTCACATTTCGCGGCATTTTGAATGTCTCGACCGTCACGCCGAGGCCGTAATGATGCGGCGGCAGAAGATAATACCTGGCACCGTCTTCGGCGATATTAAGCTCCGGCTCGATCAGCGAATAATGATCGTCAAAGCGTTTCGGGTCGATCTCTTTGCCGTGAACCGATGAGAAAATGCGAAATCCATCGTCAGCCAGACGCATATCGTAACCATAGCTAGAACAGCCAGCCGAGATAATACGTTTGCCATCGACTTCGCGGACAAGTTCTGCAAGAAAAGGCTCGATCATGCCGTTTTCCTGAGCCATTTTGCGCAGCCAAATGTCTGATTTGATAGTCATAAAAAAGGCGGTAAACCATCACAGTTTACCACCTTCAGGAGCAATAATTCGAATGAGCTTAGCTCAAAGCGGCAGCACGAGCGGCTCCATCTTTAGTGTGCCGTCACCAACTGTAAATTTTAATGACGCTCCGCCCACACCTGCTTTTGCAATTATAGATTTGTCAGTGAAAGGAACCTTGCGATTGCGCGGTTTCAGAACGGAAAGCAAATTTTCGATAGAACCGTTTCTAAGGATCGTCGCGTCGATCTCAGCGCTCATTGTTGTTGGCAATTTGATGTTCAGATCACCCGCTCCCAAATTGATGTCCGCAGAACGCCCTCGCCAGCCATTTACGCCAAAAGCCACATTGACCTTGCCACTGCCAACCGTCACATTTGTAGCTCCTCCAATTACGGCGATGTCAGCATTCGTCTCTAAAAAATTGATCCGCATCGAACCCTGGACATCCGAGATCGACAGATCACCTTTGCCGCCGCCTATCTCCAGATCGCAATAACGAGGGACATGGATGACATAGTCGATCCGCATTGGCAGGCTCATTAGATTTTTTGGGAATTTCTTCCAGTTTTTTTTGTCTCCAAGTTTATTGTAAGTCCCATAACTGATAATCCCGGCGCGGCCAATCGTCTCGTCGGGAACAAAGCCCGTCACAGCGATCAGTTTTGCAAGGTCGGCCTCATTTGTAGCCTGTAGCTCGATCTCGGCAGTGACCTCTATTTCATTTTTATTGGTTCCAACGATACGAATAGAGCCATTCGGGGCGCCTGAGACAGCGACTGTGCCGCCCGCACCGAATTCGAAACTGTCCGTTTTGGTGATCGTACGTTTGAGCATTTGCGGCGTCTGGGCAAATGTCACGAAAGAAAATAAGGCTATGCACGTCGCAAGAAATATAAGTTGATATTTTTTCATTTTTGGTAAGGTGTGGAAAGTCGAACGAACGATTTTATCTTACTGTCTTTGGACGAGCCGGGTCAACAAATAGTAATTAACCGTTTAGCGTCGGAGGAATGCGATCGTGCCGCGTTGATTCATCACCGTCAGCGTGGCGTTGCCGTCTCCAAATCGTCCGACGACTCGACGCCCGGTTCCGAGATAATTCATATTTGGGCCGCCAAATGGCCCGAGCGAGATGTTACGTGTGGAAGGAGCGGTTGCAATAAGGCTGAAAGATGAATTGAAAGGGATCCTCAAGTTTATGGTGCCGAGACGTGAAGAAAACCGGTAATTGCCTCCATTCTTGATCTCTCCGTCAAAAAATATGTCGCCGATTCCGTTTTCGGCCGATACGGTCGAAGAAATTACATTCATCAGCGTAATATCGCCATCGCTCGTAATGTGAGCACGCACCAGGCCGCTTTGTATGTTGGTTACGTTGAGATTGCCGACCCTCGTTTCGATATCGACCATCGTGCTGTAAGGAACACGAATCGTAAAATTCACGTTCCCGACATCACGGCCCTCGTTGTCCCGAACGAGGTTGACTACGATCGTTCCGCTCAGGCTTTGAGGAACAAGGTTGGCAGCAGGAGCTTCGAGAGAAGCAGTGATATTGAT
This sequence comes from Chloracidobacterium sp., assembly GCA_031376085.1. Lineage (GTDB taxonomy): Bacteria > Acidobacteriota > Blastocatellia > Pyrinomonadales > Pyrinomonadaceae > OLB17. The sequence goes on along the minus strand of JANMDA010000247.1, from coordinate 1,447 downwards.
CTGGGCACGGTCCCAGCCTTCCACCGTAACGGTTCCGGTGCGGTTTAGAAGCTGCAAACGGACGTTCTGGCCGGCGGCGTAATTACGCGAAAATTTCTTTTGCGCCGACGCTTCGCTCGCAAATGCAGCCAAGAAAAAAACTACGCCCAAAAGCATCGTAGTTTTTGCGGCAGGCACAAACTTTTTAGATCTACAGATCATGTAATGGATTAGAGGCCGGAGAAATCACGAAGCAAATTCATTTTATCGTCAAGCACAGAATCAAGCATCTCGCCGGAAAGCTCGTCATCAGGGTCCTGCGAAAGTATCATAGTGTAATCATTAAGCGATGCGTCAATAACCTGTAGATTTCGGTCAAAAGCATCACGCGTTGTGCGGTCCCACTGAACACGGCGTGTCTGAACCCTTTCATTCCAATAGTCGATCGCAGCCTGCTGTTCTTTAACCCGTCGCTCACGCACCTGCTGCGGCGTTTCCATGAGGCCAAGCTTGCCCAAGACTTTTTCAAAAACCGTCTGCGAAGCCGCTGAACGCGTCGCAGTATCAGGAGAAGGCTGAAAATAATTTTGTATCGCAATAAAAGTAAAAAGCGAGCTTACCACAGCAATGCAAAAAACGGCGGTCGCAACCTGAACAAATGAAAAACGCCAACGGCGGCCTTTGGGCTGTTCTGTTGACGGTTGTGTATCCGGTTTGTTTTCGCTTTCGATAATATTGTTGATACGGCACCAGAGAGCTTTGGAATTTGGCGGCCGGAGATCGGACGCCGATTCTTTTGTGCAAACGTCAAGGATCGATGCGAGATCTTCGCAAACGCGGGCGCAATCACTGCAAACGGCAAGATGCGTCCGCACGGTCGTCGCACGAGCCTCATCGAGTTCGTCGTCCATAAAGACGCTGATCAGATTTTTGCACTCATCGCAGTTCATTTTATAGTTCGGAAAATAGCCGCTTTCCTGTCTCGCTGACAGAGATTATAGCGTGCTTATCCATTCACAATGATAGATTAGTTCCGGCCCTTAAAAGTTGCCTTACGCAAGACAGATTTTTTAGTAAACCACCAATAAATATCGACACAAAAAACACGAACATCAAATAGAGGTGTTCGTGTTTTTTGATCTGATTTGGACAATTAATCCTGTCTCTTTATTAAGAGTCCACGCAGCTTTAATCTCGCTTTGTGAAGTTGCGATTTTGACGTCCCGGTAGAAATACCCATAATGCGGGCGACCTCTTCGTGTTCAAAGCCTTCGACATCGTGAAGGACAAAAACATTTCTGTAACCATTGGGCAATTCCGCGATGGCATCCTTTAACGCAATGCGGTCGACGACCTGCATCTTGTTCGGATTCGCAGTGCCTTGAACCGGCTGTTCCGGCATCTCGCCATCCTCGGAGGTCCGCTCGTTTTTCACGCTCCGGCGGCGAAAATGCATCAGCACCTGATT
>JANMDA010000212.1:0-7130 GCA_031376085.1 Chloracidobacterium sp. | reverse complement strand
GCAAAATTTTCGTTGGAAGCGGGCTGCAGAAGACACGCTCGCAATATTCAAGGAGCTTGAAAGAAACTAAAAGATCTCGATGGAAAGGCCTCTCAAGTTTTGCATGGTGTCCACCTTTTATCCGCCGTATAATTTCGGCGGCGACGGCATGCACATTTATCGCTTGTCCAATGAACTTGCCCGCCGCGGCCATTCGGTTGACGTGTTTTATTGTCAGGACTCGTTTTTGCTTATGAACGGAAAGCCCCCGACTGCGGATTTTCCAAATCATGAACGCGTCAAGGTCCATCCGCTTAAGAGCAACAAGGGTGTATTATCACCGTTGCTAACACAGCAGACCGGCGTGCCGTTCCTGAAAGGCAAACTAAAGAAAGCTCTGGAGGAAAACGATTACGATGTTGTTCATTACAACAACATGTCGTTGATTGGCATCAAGGCATTGAGTTACGGCAATGCGATCAAGCTCTATACAGCCCACGAGCACTGGCTGGTTTGCCCGATGCACGTTTTGTGGAAATACGATCGCGAGGTTTGTGCGAAAAAGAGCTGCACGCTTTGTCAGCTCGCAGGAAAAAAGCCGCCGCAATTATGGCGGCACACAAGCCTGATGGAAAGAATGCTGAAGCATGTCGATTGTTTTCTTTCGCCCAGCAGATTTACGCTCAACAAACATCTCGATATGGGTTTGGACATACCCATCAGACACATGCCCTATTTTCTTCCGCGACGTCCTGAGGGTGAAGTGGACGAAACATCAAAACAACAGAGACGTCCCTTTTTCCTTTTTGTTGGACGTCTGGAATATATTAAGGGCGTGCACAAGTTGATCGAAACTTTTCGTAAAAATGAGCAATTTGATCTGCTGATCGCCGGCGACGGCAACTATCGCACCACGCTCGAGACGCAGGCGAAAGGTTGTTCAAATATTCAATTTCTTGGTCGGCTTAGTCAGGATGAACTTGCCGATCTTTATCGTTCGGCGATTGCGGTTCTTGTGTCGTCAATATGTTACGAGACCTTCGGCATTATTATCATCGAAGCTTTTTCACACAAGACCCCGGTCATCGTAAACGACCTTGGAGCTTTACCGGAAGTTGTTGAAGACAGCGAAGGCGGTTTCGTCTATCGCAACGAAGATGAACTTGTCTCGGCAATGAAAAACCTTGCGGATAATCCTGATCTTCGCAATGATATGGGTGAGAGAGGATATCAGGCGTATCTCAAGTACTGGAACGAAGATCCGCATTTGGATCAATACCTTAAGTTGATCGAAGACATCAAAACGCAGCGAAAAGTGGCCGGGCGCCGGAAAGCGGGCATCCAGTCAGCAAGAGAGTTTGTTTCTTGAATGACGAATGAAAGTAAGAACATCCGAGTCCCGATAATTACTTATCATTCTATTGATGATAGTGGTTCGGTTATCTCTATGTCTCCTGCGATGTTCCGTAGACAGATGAAATATTTGAGCGATGCCGGTTATACGTCGCTTCCGCTTCGGGAAGTTGCTGAATCGCTGAAGCAAGGCCTTAAACTGCCGGATAAATCAGTGGTTCTAACATTCGATGACGGTTTCAAGAATTTCTACACTCACGCTTATTCTGTTCTTAGCGAATACAATTTTGGCGCGACTGTATTTCTCGTCACGGATTTCTGCGGCAAATTTAATGACTGGAGCGGAAATCCGCCCGAACTCCCCCGCAGCGAATTGCTTTCGTGGTCCGAGATCAAAATGTTGAATGATGCCGGAATAGAGTTCGGATCGCACACAAAGACACATCCCGATCTAACGCAACTTTCGCATGCAGAAGCGGAAACAGAAATTATCTCATCGAAGGCAGCAATTGAGGACGCGCTTGGTAAAGAAGCCGTAACTTTCGCGTATCCATTTGGAAGGCATAATTCCACCGTCAGGGACATCGCGGCGGCGAATTTCAACGCAAGCTGTTCGGTAGCACTTGGAAAAATGACACCGCAAAGCGATTTCTCCTCGTTGGAAAGAATTGACGCCTATTATCTAAAAAATCAACGTCTGCTTGAGATGCTGCCGTCAGCCACGTTCGATCGGTATATGAGCGTCCGACAGATCTTACGCTCCGCAAAATCGCTTGTAAATGGGAATTGACCAAGGACATTTATTATGAATATCGTTTCACGCATCACACGTCACACAAAACTTTCGATGAAAGCCGCCAATCGGGCGAATCGGCAAACGCCGCCGTTTATGATCGTTTTCATCAATTCGATCTGTAATCTGACCTGCGAACACTGTTTCTACTGGAAGGAGTTGAACCAGCGCAACGATCTCTCGTTTGAAGAGTTTGAAAAGCTCTCTCTTGAGCTAGGTGACTTCGAGAATTTAAATCTTTCGGGCGGCGAACCGTTCATTCGAGGCGAGTTTGCAGATATTTGTGAACTTTTTATTAACAACAATAAAGTCAAGAACATATACGTTCCGACCAACGGATACTTCACCGACCGGACGGAAAAGGCCCTTCGTCAGTTGATGAAGAGCAAGACGCTCGAATTATTCGTCTGCGAGATCTCGCTCGATGGAATGCCTGAGTATCATGACAAGTTCCGTGGTAATCCGCAGTCCTTCAAGAAGGCGATGGAAACATACGAAATGCTCGCTCGCCTGAATGAGGAAGACCCGCGATTTCGAATCCACTCAAATACAGTCGCGATGAGCGAAAACATGGATGAGATATTCCAGTTAACCGAGTATCTGCACGATAATTGCCCAAAGATCGAGCATCACAATCTTGCCATCATTCGCGGTGACCGCAAAAATCCGTCGCTGCAAGGGCCGGCGCTTCAGAAGTATAAAGACCTTTATCGACACGTTGCCGAAGTCTGGAGCGACCGTGAGAAAACCCGGTTTGGCGCGACCGTCGAGCCGCTGCTTCAATGGGCAAAGGTGAAAACTATCGAATCCGAATCGCAGTATATTCCCTGCAAGGCTGGAGTATTGACCGGCGTCGTTTATGCAAACGGCGACGTCAGCTTGTGCGAACAGCATTTTCCTTTGGGCAATTTGAGGAACAATACCTTCTTTGAAATTTGGGACTCCGAAGAGGCTCAAAAGCTGCGGGAACAGATCCGGGCTAAAAGCTGCTACTGTACGAACGAAGTTTTCCTCTGGTCCAGCATAGTCTTTCAGCCGGTTCAGCTAACTAGAGCAGTGATCGGCGCTCGTAAGGAAAAACTCACTCAAAAGTCTCCTGCTGCCGCGCAGGTTTAGGTTGTTTGCGAGGAAATTGTAATCAGGCTAAAACCGTATGTCGTCTACTAATCCATACATAACAATCATAATTCCCGTTTACAATGGGAAGGCTTTCCTGCACACATGCCTTGATGCGATCTCAGCATCAAGTTACCGTTCATTTGAAATAATTGCCGTCGACGATTGCTCAACTGACGACAGCGCTGATATTTGCCAGTCTTACGGAGCAAAAGTATTGTCGACCTCCCGACAGTCAGGGCCGGGAGCGGCGCGAAATCTGGCAGCGGAGACTGCTAACGGTGAGATCCTGTTCTTCGTTGACGCTGACGTGGTTGTTAAACCCGAGACTTTAGGCCTCGTAGCAGATCGCTTCGAAAAGCAGCCTGAAATCTCCGCCTTGTTCGGCTCATACGATGACGAGCCGGCTGAAAAGAATTTTCTTTCGCAATACAAAAATCTCCAGCATCATTTCGTCCATCAAAATTCGCGCAGCGATGCTTCCACTTTTTGGGCCGGCCTAGGCGCGATCAGGCGCAGTGTGTTTCTTGAATTTGACGGGTTTGATTGTAAAAAATTCGGAGCGCCTATGATCGAAGATATTGATCTCGGCTTCAGGCTTCGAAAGGCTGGGCATCAGATTCTCCTCGACCCGAATATCCAGGCCAAGCACTTGAAAAAGTGGGAGGTAATGAACCATCTGAGAACAGAGATATTGTGCCGGGCACTTCCCTGGTCACGGCTCATTCTCGAGGATCAGGGAATGATAAACGATATGAACCTGAAAACTCAGGACCGTCTGAGCGCAGTTCTACTCGCGTTTTCGCTGCTCCTGCTCCCGTTAGCAATATGGAAACCGGCGCTGCTCTTCATCTTGGTCGGATGTCTGACTGCCATCGTCTTTCTCAACAGAGATATCCTTACCTTTTATGCCAGAAAGCGTGGTTTTTTATTTGCTTTAATGACGCTTCCGTGGCAGCTATTATATTTCTTCTACAGCGGCGTGGTATTTGTTATGTGCTGGTTCTGGTACCGGATTCCACGAATTCTGGGGCTGAGGACGAGCCACGAAACCAATACCCTGTAATATGTCAGCCGCAAAAAAGGAACTACCCACCACCATCCGTTTCGGATCCTTTCACGTCTCAGCCGAAAGTTTCTTTCTTTTGATCTGCGTTCTGCTCGCTTTTCTTATCCGTTATTTTTTTACGCCGCAGGACTATGTTATTAACGGGGACGGAGCGTATTACACGCTGCTTGGTGAAAGATTCGTGTCGGGCGATTTCGCAGGCGGCATCAGTGCCTACTGGTCTCCGTTATATTCGATCCTAACGGGATTTTCTTCACTGCTTTTTGCAGACCGGGATTTTAGCGGAAGATTCGTATCACTCGTCGCCGGCTCGCTGTTAATCATTCCAGCGTACTTTTTGATCCGTGAATTTTTTGGACGCCCATCGGCTTATGTCGGTTCAATACTCCTTATATTTCACCCGTTTTTGATCAAGTCCTCAGGCTGGGCGATGACCGAATCGGTTTACACTCTGATCCTGACAACATGTGTGCTCTCGGGCTGGCATGCGTTGTCGAAGTGGGATTTACGGTTTTTTCTTGTCACAGGACTGCTAACAGGAATCGCGTTTCTCACCAAGCCCGAAGCCATCGGCTATCTTTTGCTGATGCTCTTTTTGACGGTCGCGGCTAAATTCGTTTGTGGTAACCGAAGTTTTGCAAGCACCGGGCTTAACTCCCTTATTCTTTTGCTGGGTTTTGCTTTCTTTTTTCTACCCTATTTTTTGTATTTGCATCACAAGACCGGAGATTGGACTTTAAGCCAAAAGATCGCGATCAATCTTCCTGCCGCAGACCATGTGGGTGACTTGCTTGATCTGACTCGTGATGGCCGAATGACTCTGAAGGACAGATTATGGGCCGATGATTACGAAACGGAATATTTGCCTGAAATTTCGACCGTGGAACCGGCTCCAACTTCACTCAATTTTGAGTCTCAGCCATCCGGTGCTTATATTCTTGGGGCTAAAGCAATCGCCCAGCTAAGAAAACAGTTACGCGATTATTTCCCCGCTATACTGCCGATCCCGTTTGCCATTTTTGCGATAGCAGGCTTTTTCTTCGGGCCTTGGATACGAGCCAGGGCAGCAAAAGAAATATATTTATTTTCCTTTTTGATGTGTACGCTGTTGGGATATGCAGCATCGTCAGTGGAACTGCGTTATTTGTTTCCGGTCATTCCTCTTTTGATCGCCTGGGCCGCACGCGGTATTGCGGAATTCTGCGAGTGGCTTGCAAGACTTGTGAAATCGCAGTTTCCTGCCCGTCGAGAGTTTGGGCCGGTTGTCCTTGGCGTGTGCGTTTTGATACTTTTGCTCGGCTTGTCGATGCCGCATTTCTTTCGAGTGTTAAAGCCGGATGATGTTACAAATGTCCCTTTCGAAGAAAAAGGTGCCGGCTTATGGATAAAAGAACATGCAGATCAGCCGCAGCCCATCGTCGTCTCTTCACACATTACGCCCGCCTTTTACGCTAACGCAAGACATCTTTATCTGCCCAAGACAGAGCTTTCAACCATCGTGGAGTACGCAAAGTTCAGACGGGCGGATTTTTTAGTTTTTAGCGAACGGCGGAATTATGATGCTGCTGCTTTTCTCGCGGAAAAGAACAGCTTGCTCCTAGAGCTTGATCTGGTTTACAGCGATACGCAAAATTCCGATTATCAGATCCTCGTCTATCAATTACATAAATAATGCTTATCTTGCATATATAGTAATTACTCCCGCTGCGGGGATATTCGCTGACACGATCTGTCCGCCGGTAATCGTAACGTCGGGGCGATTAGTATCATATTGACTGTCAGTCGTATATTTTATTCCGTATGTTCCGCCTGGCAGCCCCTCAATATTAAAACTTCCGCTTCCTGCAGCCTTTACTACAACCACATATTTCCCGTTCGTATTGACAAAGGCCAGTGGGTCGAAATTCGCGTTACCAGTTAACGCGTTGATCCTCTGGGCTCCGGCACGGATGAATTTGAAATATTGTCGCAGGAACTTCGTTTTGCTCCCCATTATGATCATCGGCGAAGAGACGTTTGTGTCGTCGACAACGTAATACCGGTCGCCGTTCTCCTCCGGCCCCCAGCTCGTTGGCCCGGCTAGACAGAATTGCTGCCAGGACGAATTGCGTCCGACCTTAAGGTCAGCGTGGATGGTGTTGTAGTCGGCGCCTATCCATTCGAGCATTCCGACCTTCTTATTGTTGGCGATCGCCAGGTTTGCGATATTCGTCAGATTAGTTGTATTGCCGCCCGAATAGCGGTGATACGAGAACTCGTCCACATACGCCATTGCTCCGCTGGTAGAAGTGATCTGGTTAATATACGACACCGCGTTCCCCGCATCTGTCACAGAAGGAACGACGAAGCGCGGCGTGAAGCCGCTGGCCGACAGCCGATCTCCTGCTGACTTAACAGCGTTTGCTGTTTGTGAAGCCGACCAGCCTGCCGACGAAGTATCAGGTTCGAGAATGACTTCCCATGAATCCGGCACGAAGCCAAAAGCACTTTGCATGTGTTGGTAGGTCGCAATCACGAACTCGGCGTATTCTGCGCTACTGTTCTTATGTTCGAATGACGACGATCCGAAATCAACATAGTTGACATTGACCCAAAGGGTTTCGCCTCTGGCCTGCAATCTTTGCCGCATCGGAATCACAACCTCATTGATCGTTGCATCTAACGACGACCATTGAAAACCGCTTGGGTTGATAACGCTTGAGTTGCTATTGTCGTTAATGATCTCGTAACGCTTATTGTTATATTCGGTTTCGGAGATCTGTCCCGCCTGCCATTGCGTAAAGTAATCAACCGGATTCTCGATCCCGCTTTTGATCTCCA
>JANMDA010000203.1:0-3879 GCA_031376085.1 Chloracidobacterium sp. | reverse complement strand
GGCAAATCGTTGTGTTATCAGATACCTGCACTAATGCTCGACGGCCTGACTGTAGTGGTTTCGCCGTTGATCGCTTTGATGAAAGATCAGGTCGATGCTTTGCGAGCAAATGGCATCGACGCGGCTTTTCTCAATTCCACACAAACAAATCGTGAACAAGTTGAGGTTTTTCAGGCTGTTCGAAGCGGAAAACTAAAGCTGTTATATGTTGCTCCTGAACGGCTACTGCAGAGCGGAGATCAGTTTCTTGATTTTCTTCGCGGTATCAATATCTCGTTGTTCGCAATTGACGAAGCCCATTGTATTTCGAGTTGGGGACACGATTTTCGCCCAGAGTATTTAAGACTTGCTGCATTAAAGCGGGAGTTCCCGGATGTTCCCGTGATCGCTCTTACCGCGACAGCGGATAAGCTCGTTCGCAAGGATATTTTCGAGCGTCTGACGATACCTGATGCCGAACTCCTAATCTCGAGTTTTAATCGCCCGAATATTTTTTACAATGTTGAGCCGAAACGAAACTCTTACACTCAACTACTCGATTTTCTTGAAAAACGAAAAGACGAGAGCGGCATTATCTATTGTTTGAGCCGAAGCTCGGTGGATTCGCTGGCTGCCGATCTGCGGGATGAGGGTTTCAGCGCTCTTTCCTACCATGCCGGACTTGATAAGCAAGTTCGAGACCGCCATCAGGCTTCCTTCCAGACGGATGAGACGAAAATAATTGTTGCGACGATCGCTTTCGGCATGGGCATCGATAAGTCCAATGTGCGCTTTGTCGTTCACATGGACCTGCCGAAAAATGTCGAAAGCTACTATCAGGAAACAGGCCGTGCGGGCCGCGACGGTCTGCAAAGCGACGCTCTGCTGTTTTTTAGCTGGGGCGATGTGATCAAACTCAAGGGTTTCGCGGAGGTCGAGGGCAACGAAAAGCAGTCCGAAATAATGCTCAGAAAGCTTGATCTGATGGGCAAATTTGGCGATATCAAGACGTGCCGCCGTAAATTCCTCCTCAACTATTTTGACGAAGATGCGGACGGCAATTGCGGCACCTGCGATAACTGCACAACGACGTTTGAGCGTTTTGACGGCACGATCATCGCACAAAAAGCGTTGAGCGCGGTGTTTCGAACAGGGCAGCGTTTTGGAATGAGCTACTTGATCGATTTTTTACGCGGCTCAAAGGCTCAGGTGATTCGTGACGAGCACAAGAACACAAAAACCTACGGCATTGGGGCCGACATTTCAAAAGATAATTGGTTCGATTATTTCAAAGACCTGATTGCACAGGATTTTTTGAAACAGACCGAAGGCCAGTATCCGGTGATCGTTCTCACCGACAAAAGCATGGACGTCCTGGCCGGAAAAATGACGGTCGAGCTGATCAAAGTAAAGGTCAAAGAAGAAAAGAAACAAAAACTAGTCGCGGATGTCTCGCTTCCATATATTCAGGAACTTTTCGATCAATTACGGCAACTGCGCGCCCTTTTTGCAAAGAACGAAAAGGTGCCGCCTTACGTCGTTTTTTCAGACGCAACACTCGTTGAAATGGCGACATATCTGCCGCAAAACGACTGGGAAATGCGAAAGATCTCAGGTATCGGTGATCTGAAATTCGACAAATACGGCGCCGATTTTTTGCGTGAGATAAAAGAATATTGCCTTAAAAACAGCCTTGTTTCACGAATAGATCTCAAAGCAACCAAATCTAATCGCAAACAGAGCACAAAACGAGATGCCAGCGGTAAAGATACCTACCAGATTTCACTGGAAATGTACCGTGAAGGCAAATCGATCAGCGACATAGCCAGAGAACGAGGTGTGCAGCCGAGCACAGTCGAAAACCATCTTGCCAGATTTATTACAACCGGCCAGATTCGGCTCGACGAGCTTGTTTCACTCGACAAAGTCGAACCGATACGAAACGCGATCATCAAATTCAATGACAGCGGAGCGTTATCACCCATTAAGGAATTTTTGGGCGAGGAATACACCTACGGCGAGATCCGCGCGGTAATGGCCTCGATGTAATATTGTCGCTCCGTCATCGAAGAACATATCGAAAAAAGGAAATGTCGTCAAAAGCGGGCATTGATGGAACTGCTAGGGAGTTAGCAACCTATTTCTGATATGCGTCGAGAAATTCGTCGCGGCTTATACCGGCTTGGGTGCAAATTGTTCTTAAAGTGGAAGCTTTTGATCGTGGAATGGTTTGGCATCGTCAGCGGTGTTCGTGTGCCGTCGTCGTTCTCTCTTGCCATCGCAATGTGTTCGCGTTCGCGGACGATCTGAAATCCGAGTCGTTCAAGAGCGCGGATTACTTTGGCTTTCTGTGCATCGACCGGAAATTTAGTCATCACGCGGCGAGACGGCTTTCGGCAATAAAGGCTTCAAGAACTGGTGAGTCATTATCAAATGCATCCGTGCCGAATGTTTCGATGTGAAAACTGATAGCAGATTCGACATCGGCCAATGCTTCCTCATAAGTGTCGCCCTGCCCTACTATGACTCCTTTCAGCCCCAGAGGATATGAAACAAAGCCGTCCGAGTGTTTTTCAATAATGAGTTTTAATTTGTCCATCGCATTAACAAAGCTATTTTTACATACAAAGAAATAAACGACAACACTTTTAGTGCGCAATAGCCCCGCGAAAATGCAGGCATCGGAACCTATTTAGTCTGTTCAAGAGTTGGTCTATTTACGGAAGGAGACAGAGGCTTTCGAGCCGGAAATGACGCGAATTTCCGCTTTGAAGCTGCTTCTTGTTTCTTAACCTCACGGTAGATCGCATCAATATTGTAATTGAACTTCGCGGCGAACTCGTCACGGGCTTTTCGCACTTCTTCGACTATTTTATCGTTCCACATAAGCTAATCCTCTAAAAGTTCCGCTGGTGTACAAATCTCGGGCGTTGTAAAACCAAATTCGCTGCAAATAGTTCTGATGCCGTTTTGCATTTTCGCGTTCGCAATGTGCCTACAGTTCCAAGTGAGCAAATAATCCATATTCGCCGATGCGGCGACAGCAATATGAAATGCATCGGTCTGCGCTTTTTCCGGCAGCGGACCTTTTGTTATTAACGTGCGTCCTAATTCCAAAGCGTCCTCGCTAACCGGAAGCAGCTCAATTCCGTCAAGAGCATCGAGTCTCAACTGAGCCATTGCCAGATCGCCAGCCTGTGCTTCAATAATAACAAACTGCGAAATAAAGAGATCATAGCCACCACGATGTTCATCCCACCATTCTTTGGTGATCTCTTGATTGGCGGATAGTATCAGATCGTCGGTTTTACGAGCCGTCAGATAACTTGGGATCGTAGTTTCGATATAGACTCTTGGCAGCACGATGGAATTTTAGCACGGTTCGGCCCGAGATTGGCATATGCTCGATCGGCACCGCCGTAATGGTCTACCCCGACGGCACGCTCTACGCCCAGATCCAACCCGAAGACGCCGTCGAGATCATCGAAGAACATATCGAAAACGGAAATGGCGTCAAAAGACTGGCGTTGATTAAACCGTGAATTGGTGAATCGAATTGGGGCGGACAAAGATTGGAAACTTGTTGGGTCAGTCAGTGTCCCGCGAAAGTCGCATGCCATGCCTAGGTTACGGGTTATTTTGTGAGAAGCCACTGTCTAAGCATATTCCTGATAAAGGATTCGGCTTCAGAAAGTAGCATTGGTGAAGGCGGAGGAGCTTTTGTTTCTTTGCCATGACGGGCGTCATCTCCTGCTGCGGTTACACTGTTGGCAGTGTACTTGAACTTTCTGATTTTTGCTTTACTGCTCCAACCATTATTTTCAATGGGAGTAGTGCCGCCAATATCAGACTCAATGATTTCATAAATTATGTATAAGTTGCTCCAATTATGCTCACGCG
>JANMDA010000161.1:0-2511 GCA_031376085.1 Chloracidobacterium sp. | reverse complement strand
CTTTTCATAGATGCGAAACCTCACTTTACTCGGTTTTGTATCGACTTGGAAAGTTTAAACAAGCGTGTCCCCACTCGCAACCCGACAAAACATAAGGCACACGCTTTGTGATATTCTTATCGTTTGCTTGCATAAAGCCGTTCGCATTATGAAAAAAGTCGGATTCGTCAGTCTCGGATGCCCAAAAAACCTCGTTGACAGCGAGGTGATGATGGGCCAGCTTGCCGAGGCTGGTTATCAAATAACAAATGACGCCGGTGAAGCCGACACCGTCGTCGTGAATACCTGCGGCTTTATCGAATCTGCCAAGCAGGAATCGATAGATGCCATCCTCGAAGCCACGCAGTGGAAAAAGGACGGCAATGCGACCCGTGTGATCGTCGCCGGATGCCTGGTCGAGCGTTACCGTGACGACCTGATGAAAGAACTGCCGGAGGTTGATGCGTTTATCGGCACTTCGCAGGTCAACGACATTCTCAAGGCGGCTGACGAAGAATTTGACGCTAAACAATTAACGATCACGCCCGTCGGCAACAAGACATCTACATATCTTTACGACGAATACACCCCGCGAATGCGTGCCACGCAATCGCATACGGCCTTTATCAAAATCGCCGAAGGCTGCGACCGGCCGTGCGCGTTTTGCTCGATACCGTCAATGCGAGGTTCGTTTAGATCAAGGCGGTTCGGCTCGATCGTCGAAGAGGCTCGAATGCTCGGGCAACAAGGTGTCAAAGAGCTTGTCCTGATCGCTCAGGACTCATCGCGTTACGGCGAAGACCTCGGCGAAGTCGATGCACTTGCCGCTTTGATCCGAGCACTCGGCGAGATCGAAGACATCGAATGGGTCCGCGTGATGTACGCTTACCCGACGCACATTTCAGACGCCTTTCTCGCCGCCATCGCCGAAACGCCAAAGGCGGTCAAATACCTCGACATGCCACTGCAGCACGCTTCGCGAAACGTGCTCAAGCTGATGAAACGCGGCGGAACGCGGGAATCGCTCGAAAAGCTCATCACACGAGTCCGCGAAAAAGTTCCCGGCATTGCGATACGCACGACTTTTATCACAGGCTTTCCGGGCGAGACCGACGACGATTTTGAAGAACTTATTAAGTTCGTTCAAAACTGCCGTTTTGATAATCTCGGCGTCTTTACTTACTCAGACGAAGAATCCACAGCGGCCTATGATCTGCCAAATAAGGTCGATCCCAAAATCGCAAAGCAGCGCCGCAACCGCCTGATGAAGGAACAGGCAAAGATCAGCAAGCAAATTAATTTGTCAAAGATCGGTAAAACTTATCCAGTCATCTTCGAAGGCCTCTCGCAGGAATCAGACCTATTGTTCCAAGGCCGCCTCGAAGGCCAAACTCAAGAGATCGACGGCTACATTCTCATCAATGACATGCCCGAAAATCTCGATCCTCAGATTGGAGCTATCTATAACGTCACGATAACCGAAGCCCACGAATACGACCTTGTCGGCGAGATCGTTTGAACTGAAGTGCATTATTTGCGAGATCTTTTCTTTGGGTAGTTAGGCGAAGGTTTCGGCACAACGCCTCCATGTGGAACAATCCAAAATTCCATTTGTGCTCCCCAATCACGATAACCGGCATTTTTCGTGATGATCCTGTTCCTATCTACGCCGGCCTGCGTCAGAATTCGTCGGGCCTTTCTAGACATCGCAGCGACGTCCCGAGCAGTATCAAGATTTCTAATTACTCGGTTGCGACCTCTAGAATCTGACGTCAAATATTTGTTGGTTCCACCGTATGAAAATACATACCCTTTCGCCCGTGGATAACGCTTTAGCAGTTCTGCGAAGCCGCGCAATGACTCACCGGCCGCGACCGGACCAAACGAATCAACAATGCAACAGCCGAAATCAATTCCTTTCATCGTCGCCGATGGCGCTAAATCAAACATTGTCGTCTCAGCGATTGTAATGTTCTCGGGATCGCAACTTTTTCTTGGTCCCGTCTCGCTTACCAGCCAAATTTGTCCGCTCTGCTGATCTTTCGGCTCGCAGAAGGACACTGCGACTCTCTTCATGTCTATCTTACGAACGAGAAGATATGTTTTCATCAGGCCATAGAGACGATACACTGAGCCCAATGTATCTTTCTTCCCACGGCTGAAGACAAACTGCAAGAGCGAGTCCGGATTGTTTAGAAGCTGAATCGTTGCGTTGTCCAAGCGCGCTTCGATTTCTTCAGAATTAACTCGCCCAAATTCGTCGATTTGCGATGGTTTGTTGATCTGTGCCCACGCGCTCGTCGGAACAGTCAGCAACATAATCAATACTGTTTTCCTAAACAAGCCCATATCGTTACGGCGTTAATTTGATAGCGAATATTCCAATTCGTAAGAATGCTTACCGCCGGCGATGATTATTTTGAGCTTGCCGGAGATGCCTTTGAGTTCGTCGGTGCCTGAGCCGGGGACGACTTCGACATTTATGTCGAATTTACCACTGCCCATTGTGCCGTTGTGCTGGAGGGCGAACGA
>JANMDA010000149.1:0-5517 GCA_031376085.1 Chloracidobacterium sp. | reverse complement strand
GGTCAAGATTATAAAGATCGCGATAGTATTGAACATCGTCGCGAACTCCGTTTACAAAAAAATCGGCACTGCTGTTTTGCCCGCGAATGATTACCTGATCGCGATTGTTTTCGCCCTGATGAGCCGAAATTCCGGGCACATATCTGACTACGTCACCGATGCTCCTCATTGATTGATCAGTTATCTGCTGCTTGCCGACGACCGAGATTGACTGCGGAATATCGCGCAGAGCCATGTATGTTTTGGTCGCACTCCGTGTAACGTCAGTAGGGAAGTCAGAACTGTCAGTAACGGTAACAAACGCATCCACACTGCCGACAAGTAGGACTATTTCAAGCGTTTTAAGTTCACTGGTTCGTGCGTCAAGCTGCTGTGAAGCATCGGCAAATCCATTGGCCGAGATCTGCAAAATATACTCCGCTGGCGAAAGGCCGATCGAGAACTCACCATTAGCATTGGTCACGGATGAAACGGATTTTATGCCTCCTTTTGATACAGCCGTTATTTTGGCCCCAGCAACAGGAGCCTGATTCTGGTCCAAAATCTTGCCAAGGACCGTTACAAGGGCAGTCGTTTCATGGTCAGCCGCTGCATTAGAGCTCACAATGCCGGTCAATAAGAAAAGTGTAAGTATAAAAAATCGTATAGTAGTCAAAAACATTTTGGTCTCTCAATAAAATAATCGTCAAAATCAAAAAGCTGCAATTAGTGAAAATGAAATTCGTTTTCAATAGGAAATACTATTTTAGGCTCACGGAATTAAACCTGTCAAATCATAAATTCAAATCTCAAATTTGAAATTTCAAATTCGATACTCATTTGTCTATCAAAATCGCATTTCCTGTTTTGAGCGTTTATTCTATTTGAATGCATTCGCTCACTTACGGCGAGCTATTACGCGGAAATCGAAATTTCCGCAATCTGCTTGCCGGACAATTTATCTCGGAACTTGGGAACTGGTTCAATTTTATTGCCGGTTTGGGACTGGTGCGTGTTGTGTCTGAGGCCTCGCCTAAAGCGGCGGGATTGCTATTTGTCTGCCGCATTTTGCCGTTTGCGTTGGTCTCGCCGATCGCCGGGACTTTTGTCGACAGGTTTTCGCGGCGGATGGTGATGATCGCCAGCGACCTGTCGAGGGTAGCGATAGCATTAGTTTTTGTGCTTGTTACGAGCGCCGATAATCTATGGATCGCATATGCCGCAACGGCACTTCTTTCAACATTCGGAGCATTTTTTGACGGTGCGAAAAATGCAGCGACGCCAAACCTGACCGGTAAAGAGGGTTTGCTGGCCGGAACAGCGTTGATGTTTTCGACGCGGTTCCTGCTGATGGCAGTCGGCTCAGCTCTTGGCGGCTGGGCGGCTTATTTTTTTGGATATGAAATCGCCTTTATCATTAACGCAGCTTCGTTTTTGATCTCGGCCTGGACGGTCTGGCTGATACCGGAAGAAGCAGTTAAAGAGAAGGGGAAAGAGGGAGAAGGGGAGAAAGGGAGAGAAGGAGAAGTTGAGAGAGAGTCGTTTTGGTTTGAGTTGAAAGAAGGGTTTAGTTATGCAGTTAAAAATCGGTTTGCATTAACGATCCTGATAATGAACGTCATCTGGGCGACCGGTGGCGGGGCGATCAATGTCGTCTTTGAGCGTATGGGCGGCGTTTATTACGCAGGTAAAGAATCGTGGAATCCTGATGTCGCCGTAGCAATGTTGTGGACGGCGGGCGGGTTTGGCCTCTTTTTAGGAATGATGATCGCTCACCGGACCTCGAACTATCTTGACCGCAAGGATTCGGTCTATTCCTTTGTCGGCTGGACGCTGGTCGTTCACGGCGTTCTGTTTGCTGCCGCAGGATTTATGCCGAGCCTTTTGTTATTTTCGGTGCTGACATTTGTGTCGCGGGCGATCGTGGGTGTCGAATACGCCGTGCAGGAAACGATGTTTCAACGCAGTTTGCCTGATTACATTCGCGGACGGATATCCACGCTTGACCGCGGGGCTGAGCTTGCGATGTTCAGCTTGTCGAGTTATCTGTCGAGTATTGCAATGTATCAGATCTCACCGCAGACACTGACAGTTATCTCCGGCTTGCTTGCAGGAACGGCAGGCTTAGTGTGGTTTGTGCGCGAAGGAAAGGTTAAGCAGTAATGATCACCGCTTTTGTTCCTGTAAGCTCTGAAAAATCTTTTGTATAAACAGTGTCAACGCTGCGAATGCGGCCGATGGTTTCGATAATATCCTGCGTCTGGATAAAGCCTGTTTCGACGTGAGCTATCGCCCAACTGCTTATGTGCGAAGCCTTTCGCAATGTTTCTTCGAGAAGATGCAGATACTGGGATTTGGTTTCGGTAGCTACGCCAAGTTGGCCTTTCAGGCTTGTGTCCAGAGCGTCCCAAAAATCATTGCCGCAGCGCAGCCACTCTTCCCGCCACGCCGAGCGGCCGAGATATGAGCGCGTGCCTTGAGTGTGAACCGGCGGCAGACGGAGAAACATCAGATCGGTAAAGGTTTCGGAGATGAATGAGTCGGCAGTTCCGTTGTGGCAGCTGTTATTTTGCCCGTTGTTGTGAGGTTCCGGCTGGATCGACCAGATACGGCGAAAGACATTCGACAGCGGCTGACGCAGTTCGCGAGTTTCTTCGGTAAACGAAAGCACATAGTCGCCGGTTGCCATAGCGACGCTGGAGGCAATCGCGCGAGCCAATGGCGAAGTCAGCCGGTCAATGCGCCCGCGCACATTATCGAACCACCACGAATCTGTCTCACCGAACCAATTTGTCAGTGCCGGATTGCGTAGCCGATAGCCGGGAACATAAGCGTCTTCGAGAACGACATTGACGTCATCGGACGAAAGCCGTTCGCCGGGGTTTGCGATCTGTGCCGAGGCACGCGTCCAGGCGGACTGCATCGGGTCGTTTGCCGCTACACGCACATCCCAGCGTTTCAAATACGAGCCGAGAGCAGGGTGATCAGTGAAGGGCAGAGCAACCGACGTAAACGTCATTCGATGGAGGACGTTAAGGTCAAATGCAAGCCAGCTTTTTGGTAATATTTTTGATGGGCCGTGCATAATAAGATTACTGTAAATAACCCTCCGCTCGTGTTGCCGCAGGCTCTCTTATACCAAGAAAAGCCTTTACAAGTGCCGGGTCAAACTCAATTCCCGCCCATTCGACTAAATATTTTTTTGCCTCTTCAACGGACCATCCGGCGCGAAACGGCCTTGGGCTGGTTAGTGCGGCGTATGTGTCAGCGACACGCAGTATTCGCGCGGCAAGTGGTATCTGCTCGGACATCAGCCCGTCGGGATAGCCGCTGCCATTCCACCATTCGTGATGCCACCTGACAAGAAGCTGAACTCCGCGCGGTAGGCCCAATTTTGCCGTTTCCTGCTCACCGATTACCGGATGCCGCTGTAGGTCGAGGCGTTCATCGGGGCTGAGAACACTTGTCGATTTAATGTAGTCCCGATTCATTTTCAACTCGCCGATATCATGAACTAAAGCTGCCTGCTGGAGGAAAAACCTGTCGCGCGAGGCGAGATTGAACGCCATGCCGAGCGAGTCGGCGAATGACGCGATCCGCTGGCTGTGGGCGTCGGCGTAGCCCTCGAAGCGGTCCATCTGCGGCGCCATCCGCAGCAGCTTTTCATCAAATCCAGGGAAATCGGCAAGTGCACTCTGCATCCTTATAGTTTGGCGTCTTTGAATGGAAGATTCAAGCTAAATCTTGCGGAAGATAAATGACGGCAAAGAAGTATGCCGTCGGTGCCAAAAATCAGTTCTTGTTCCGTTCCACCCAAAGTGGAACAAATGGAATACGGGTGGAACAAAGGTGAAACAGGCGAATTACTGTGCGTAATAGTAAAAAAGTTGCGTTTTTGGGGGTTGGGGCGTAGGATTTGGGTGTATCCAACTTTATTTTGGGGGCGTTTTTGTTATGAAACCTTCCGTGCCCGTTATATTGATTCTTATTTTCTGCTTGTTTGCGGCGATTGATGGGCGCGCCGCGACATTGACTGTTAACAAGACGGCCGATACGAGTGACGGGGTGTGCGATGCCGATTGCAGTTTGCGTGAGGCGGTTGGGGTTGCTGCGAGCGGCGATACTGTTGTTTTTTCCACGCTTTTCAGTTCGCCGCAGACGATCACACTAACCCTCGGCCAAATAAACATCACCCAAAACCTGACCATCACCGGCACCGGACAAAACCTTGTCACTATCAGCGGCAACAATGCCAGCCGGCACTTTTTTATTTCCGGCGGAGTCACCGTAAATCTCTCGGGCATGACTTTTCGTGACGGTAATGTCGGGTCTCAGGATCCCTCCGAGGCTTTCGGAGGCGCGATCAGGGTAATGGAGAGCAATCTGAATGCTTCGAATGCTGTCTTCACAAATAATAGAGCCCACAACTCTCAGTTTTCGTTTGGGGAGGGGAGTGCAATTTATGGTTCACAAAATAGCCCTCTCATGCTCTCCAACCTTGTCGTAACTGGAAATTTTTCGCCGAGAGGACCGGTCATTTCAGGATACTCGTCAGTACAAATTCAGGACTCACTGTTTGAACAAAACAATGGCGGCGCGGGCATCGCTGCTCTTAACTTAACCATTAGTAGGTGCATCATTTCCGGTAACAGTGGCGTCGGCGCAAGTGGTCAACATGCTTTGATAACCGATTCGACTATAAGTGACAACACCGACAGCGGCATTCGAGATGGCGATGCGGACTCAACCATGACCATCGAGAGGTGCTTAATCAGCGGAAATAGAAGGCTGGATCGTCCCGGCGGTGGAGTTGTTTCGACCGGATTTACCGTAATCAAGGACTCAAGAATTTCAAATAACATCGCACTGGGAACAGGCGGGGGTATCTCCAATACCGGTGATCTTTATGTAATAAATAGCTCCGTTACGGGAAATACAACAAATTTCGAAAGCGGGGGTTTCCCAAATGGTGGTGGAGGAATTGACAGTCTGATCGGACGAGCATTTGTCATAAATTCAACTTTTAGCGGTAATTCTTCGTTGGGAGCAACGGCCCTTGGCGGGGGCATTTACGGAGAGGTAGGAATTAATTTTACCGGTAGCGTTTATCTCGTAAATTCAATAATTGCCAATAACACGTCTTCAAGCGGAGGCGGAGGCCTTCGAAAAGAGCCGCAAGCGACGATAACCTTTGGTAACACTATTGTTTCGGGAAACAACTCAACCGGAACGAGTGAGGAAGATGTTTCGGGCATAGTGGTTTCGAACGGGATTAATCTTATCGGTAATACTTTTGGCAGTTCGGGGTGGATCGCGGCTGATCTGCTAAATATTAGTCCCATGCTTGGGCCGCTTACGGATAATGGCGGTTCGACAATGACTCATGCGCTTTTGCCAGGCAGTCCGGCAATCAATGCGGGGAATAATGCGGTGGCGATCGATCCACTGACCCAGATACCTTTGACGGTTGATCAAAGGGGATTTTTGCGATTTTATGGCGGAGTTGTGGACATCGGAGCTTATGAAGTTCAACCCGAA
>JANMDA010000089.1:0-3066 GCA_031376085.1 Chloracidobacterium sp. | reverse complement strand
CTTTTCATTTAGCTATTTTGAGATGCAGGATGATGTGTTCGAATTCAATCGTGCCGGCCGGGTCGCGCTTGAAAAATACAAAGCCTTAAAAAGTTTTGATGTAGAATCAAGCCGGGTTGATTTGATCTACTATTCAGCTATTCCCTGGGTTTCGTTCACGAGTTTTAAACATGCAACTCGTCTCGATAAAACGCAGACAGTGCCGCGCATCGTTTTTGGAAAAATGTTCGACGAAGGCGACAGCAAAAAAATGCCTTTGTCCGTCGAGGCCAATCACACAATAATGGACGGCATCCATGTTGGCAAATTGTTTAACCGCTTTCAGGAGGTCGCGGACTCGCTTTAGAAACATTCCTTGTGAAGATCGAAGAGATAATCCGAGAAACACTTGCCGGCGATTGGCTTCCACTCGTTTATAAAACAAAAGTGAGGTCGCAGCGTACGCGCTCGGTGCATCTTGACATCGCCGCGCGTGAGAATAAGGCGGAAATACTTTATACGCTTCTCGGTATTGAACTGAAAGTTGGCCGGCGGCGGTTTTCGTGTCCTGATCTGGCGACGGCGAGATATCTGCGCGTTTTTGCACGAATCGGATGTCAGGATTTTGCAATTCCCTATGACATTACGCAGATCTCAGGGGTAGCTGACGAACTTGAAACCTCATGGCAGCGCTCACTGGTCCTGGTAGAAGGGAAGCCGCCAAGCCGAACCGCGCTAGTGAAAGCTCTTCGTTCAGAGATCAACGCTTACGGCCCCGGCGACGCAATGCCGCTTTTTGACCGCGAAACAAAACAGCGAAAGGCATAATCTGTCTTTACCAGGCATTATTTGATGTTATAATCAAAAAATGCGCCTTGTGCGCTTTTGTAACATAAAATTAACAGCTATGTACGATGCAGTGACAAAGGTAACCGAGTCAGAAAAGCTTCCGTTTCCGTATAACAAGAGCACGTTTTGCCGTTATGAGCCGATCGAAAAGAGGATTGACTATGCGAAGGTTTTAATCGTCAACGATCTGCTTCGGTACGAGTCTGATCTGTCCGACCTCGCGCACAAAGACTGGAACGGCACGACGAAGAGCAAACTCGAATTCGAACGCAAGGTTTCGGGAATGGCCTGCAACAATATTGCGAAGAACGTTCTGCGGCTCGTAAAAAATCCCAAAACAATGACGGTGCATCTCTCAGAGATCGCCGACGCGGCAGAAAAGTTTTGTCCGGACGCGATCGTGATGAGCGGAACTTTTGCCGATTTTGATTATTACAATCCTGACCACATCGCGAGCTTTAAGAAATTTATCCACGAAACACAAATTCCGGTACTCGCGATCTGCGGTGCGCATCAATTGGTCGGAATGGCTTTCGGAGCGTCGCTCAAGACGCTCGACGATCTCGATCTCGATAAAAAACGCACCGACCGTGTTATCGAATATCAATACCGTTTTGTAAAGATCGTCGATAAAACTGATCCGATCTTTGAGGGCAACGACGACGAAAGATCGGGCATTTGGCAGGACTATACAAAAGAAGACGACATCTTACGCGTGTGGCAAAACCACGGCGTCCAGGTCAACGGGCTTCCAAAAGGATTCAAACTTCTCGCAACATCATATCTCTGCAAAAATCAGATGATGGTCAAAAAATCTGACGGCCAGCTCATCTACTGCGTTCAGTTTCATCTCGAAAAATCATTCGAAGACTGGTCAAAAAATCCAACCCGCTGGGAGCATCCGAACGAAAGCCGCGACGGGCGAATCTTGTTTGAGAATTTTCTTAGATTGGCAGTCGACCACGAGCCAGGCGCCTAGCTTTTTCGCAACAGCTTTTCAAAATCATTTAATTTTTTGGTCAACTGCTCGTGGATGTGATCCACTTTTTCGTGCAGGTGTGCGACTTCCATTTCAGCCTTGATGTTGACGTCGTATTCGATGTCGGCGCGGATCTTGTCTTTTGCCGCCTGGCGGCTCTGAGATATTAGGACGAAACAGGATAGAAAGATCGCTTCGAGCGAGACTATCATCGTTAGGAGGCCGAATGGAAATGGATCGAACTGCTTGTCCGGTGAAGGCAGCGTATTGCTGATGATCCAGATCAGAAACCAGAGGCCGTTGATGATCAAAAATTGCATGCTGCCGGAAAACCAGGCGATCCAGTCGGCGATACGCTGCAGCGTCGGCAGCTTCTCTTCCATCTCGTCGTTGACGTTACGCGAAACGCGGGTGCGGAGCAGCTTGTCGGCTTCGCGAAGCATGTCACCCATCGCGGTGAGCATATTGAGGGCGGCGTCGGGTTTTTTCTGAAAGAGAAGCAGCAGATCGTCGCGGTCGAGCACAAACAATTCCGAGTCGGTCATCGCAACGGCGGACGCTGATCTCGGACGATTATCGAGCATCGATATCTCACCGAAAAGATCGTCCTCGCCTGCAACTTTTAGCACGATCTTTTGCCCGGCAGTATCTTTTATAAACAGCTCGATCTCGCCGTAATTTACAATGTAAAGACAATCACCCAGATCACCAGACTGGAAGATGATATCGCCGGTCGAGATTTTCTCCGAATCTATAACGGCGGCCAATTCCGTCAGTTCGTCCTGATCCAGAAACTCGAAGAGCCGGACGGTAGCGAGGTCTTGAGCATTACAGGGCATTTTATTTGCTATTTTTTTCTCGGAGAGGCGGCACTAATCAAAACATTTCTCGGGAACATTTTCGAGTGTGTTCTTGATAAGCATATCAACCACGGCATTAAAATCCTGGCCCGATTCTTCAAAAACTTTTAGTTGCTCGTCCGCAGATGTGCCGCGTTCGAGTATCGTGTAAATGTGATTGATCTCATCACGCGAGCCGAGCGGATCGACGACCTCATCGACAAATTCGAGCAGTTCGCGGATCAGGTCACGCGCGGGGACCTCTTTTTGTTTGCCCAGATCGAGCATGTTGCCGTCGAGGCCGTATCTGATGGCACGCCATTTATTTTCCAAAATAAGCCGCCGATGATAGATTCGAAATCCGATATTGCCTTCATTGAGGACCACTAATTTTGCGACGATCGCCTGAAACAGAGCGGC
>JANMDA010000085.1:0-12233 GCA_031376085.1 Chloracidobacterium sp. | reverse complement strand
CAGCAGCGCTCGTTTTTGATGGCTGCCGCGAGTGACTCGTTCGACGCCGAGATAAACCGCGTCGTAGAGGGCAGTGTCTTTTTGAGGCTGAACTAGTGTCAATTTGCGCAAGACAGCGTCACCGTCGCGCGTTCGGTCGAGCAGAAGCTGTGCTCGGCTGTTAAATCCGATCAAAAAATATTCGTCGTACGGATGGCTCGTCGCTATGAACCGCGAAAGCGCTTTTTGAGCTTTTTGTATCTTTTCGCCGCTCATCGAACCTGAAACATCAAACAAAATTCCCACCGAAACCGGCGCATCGCTGTCGCTAAAGAATTGTATTTCCTGTTCCTGATTGTTATCGATGATAGTGAACGCGCTCTTTTGCAAACCGGAGAAGTATCGGCCGTAAAGATCGGTCACAGTAAGTGTCAATGTGACAAGATCGGTCTTGACCTTCAACGGGCGGTCGGAATCATCGGGTGTCTGTGAAGGAGTTGGCGACTGTGCAAAAATGCCGATACTCAATAATAAAACCGTAACTGCGAGCATGATCGAACGGCCCGGTCTGACAAATCGATCAAAACACAAATTCCGGGTATTGAACATAATTTCTGACAACGGCTCTATATTCTATATACTATGGAAAGAATCTGACTTCCGCAAGATATTCCTTTGATGTATGACTGCGTTGGGAGGTTGTTCAGGCCGTCTAAAAACAAGGATAATATTCCGGCTGCAACTATCACGCTGGTTTTGCGTGATATAATCTGAAAGTTTGTTGCAAACGGCGGCATAGCCGCGACATTTTTTAACGGCTGACTGTGAAGTACAGCTTTTCCGCAAATAGACGGGCAAAGCCTATAGATATGACTGAATTTATTTGCCGTCTCGGCACGCCTTCCGGTGAGATTATTACGCGTGTGGTCGAGGCTTCGGCAGCGGGTGAGGCGAGAACGCGGCTCGAAAACGAGGGTTTTAAGGTCTTTGCGGTGTCGAACGCCGAAGAGGGTCTTTCGGCTGTCCTTTCGTTTGGCGGAAATAAAAAAGGTAAAGTCAAACAGTCAGATTTCCTGCTCTTCAATCAGCAGTTTTCAGCTTTGCTGCGTGCGGGCATTCCGGTCCTACAGTCGATCGAACTTCTTAAGGTGCGTTCGGCGTCGGCGAATTTACGGACGGTTTTGGGCGATGTAGAGGAAAAGATCAAGAGCGGTGTTCCACTCTCGGAAGCTTTTGAGGCGCAGGGGTTATTTCCAAAAATTTATACGGCTTCGATACTCGCCGGCGAACGGAGTGGCGCACTGGATGACGTCCTTGCCCGTTTTGTCGAGTATCTGAAACGAAGCGTCGGTGTTTCGCGGAAACTTCGCGGAGCCTTGGCCTATCCGGCGTTTTTGTTGCTTGCGTCAATGACGATGGTCGCTTTTTTGACGCTTTACATCGTGCCGCGAATGTCCGACCTGTTTAAGAGCCTCAGCGCAAATCGAGCTTTGCCGACGGTTACTCTTGTGGTACTGTGGCTGTCAAATTCGATCATCGACAATATTATTTGGCTATTGCCGCTTTTGCTGATAGTGATCGCAGTTTCGTATTTATGGTTCAGGACAACAAGCGGCAAACTACTGTTGCACAAATTTTTGCTGCGGATACCTATCGGCGGCCAGCTTATACGCAACATGACGACCGCACAGCTTTCGCGTTCGTTATCGACGCTGCTTTCGGGCGGTATCACGGTGCCGGATTCGTGGGACATCGCTTCGCAGGCCATCAACAATCTCGAACTCCGTCGTCGCAGTCAGGGCGTGCTGCCTATGATCCGCGAAGGCCGCAGTTTTACCGAAGCTCTTGAAAAGGCGAATTGGGTGCCTGAACTCGGCCTTGATATGATCGGGATCGGAGAAAAATCTGGCAGCCTGCGCGAAATGCTCGACGAAGTTGCGACATTCTACGACGCTGAAGCCGAGGTTCGATTAGAACAATTTACGACGCTCCTCGAACCGTTAATTTTGTTATTTATGGCGGGAATTGTTGTGACGATCCTTCTGGCGATATATCTGCCGATCATTCAAATGATCTCATCCGGGCCGCCCGGAGGAAGGAAATAAATTAAAAAGTTAAAAGTGAAAAGTATAAATTAAGAGTAAACATGAGCGAACAAGTAGTTACAGAGACGGCGAAAGGGGCGGCTTCGACAGTTGAGGTTTCTAGTTTTTTGGATAAGGAACCACCCGAGGTTGCCGAGGCGAAGCAGTTGGCTCGTCGGTATCGTCTGCCGTTTATCGATCTGCTGCCGCCCGAACAGGCGTCGCCGGTCGATCATGATGAACTGGCGCGGATACCGGTCGATCTGATGCTTCGAAATCAGTTTGTTCCGCTGCGGCGCGAGGGTAATAATTTGCACGCCGCGATGGCCGACCCGACTAACCTTCAGCTTCTCGACGAACTCGAGAATGTGCTGAACGTTCGCATCGTTCCATATGTCGCGACTGCGGGCGCGATCGACGTTGTGCTGCGTAAGGGCGATTCGACACAGCGTGTTCTGGCCGAGGCAGCTTCGACGTTCAAGATATCGCTCGTTAAAGAGACCGAACAGGGCGATGAGGTGCTCGACCTTGACCGACTCGCGGCCGACTCGGACATGTCGCCGATCATCAAGCTCGTCGATACGATCCTCTACAACGCGATGGAATCGCGCTCCTCGGATATTCATATCGAAACCCGCGAACGTGATGTGCAGGTCAAATTCCGCATCGACGGAGCATTGTATGCCAAGGTCGATCCGATCGACATCTCGTTTCACCAGACACTGATCTCGCGTATCAAGGTCATGTCCGAGCTCGACATCGCCGAGCGGCGAATTCCACAGGACGGCCGTTTTCGAGTGCGTTATAAGGGCCGCACGGTCGATTTTCGTGTCTCGATAATGCCGACGATCTTTGGCGAGGACGCCGTTATTCGTATTCTCGACAAGGAGCAGATCAATGAGAGTTTTAAGAACCTTAACCTCGATGTGGTCGGCTTTGATTACGAAGACATCACACGCTTTCGGCTTTATATTAAAGAGCCTTACGGAATGGTCCTTGTTACCGGACCGACCGGCTCGGGTAAGACGACAACGCTTTATGCCGCTCTCAATGAGATACGAAACGAAGAAGACAAGATCATCACTATCGAAGATCCGGTCGAGTATCAGCTTCACGGCATTGTGCAGATCCCGGTAAACGAGAAGAAGGGATTGACGTTTGCCCGTGGCCTGCGCTCGATCTTGCGTCACGACCCGGACAAGGTCATGGTTGGTGAAATTCGTGACGAAGAAACCGCCCAGATCGCTATCCAGTCGGCTCTAACTGGCCATCTTGTTTTTACGACCGTTCACGCGAATAACGTGATCGACGTTATTGGCCGTTTTATCAACATGGGCGTTGAGCCGTATAACTTTGTGTCCGCACTAAACTGCGTTTTGGCCCAGCGGCTCGTTCGACTGCTTTGTCCGACATGCAAACGGCCATACACGCCGAATGAAGATGAATTAGTGGAATCCGGCATCCGTAATGAAGAGGTTGCATCGGACCAGGTATTTTTCCGCAGCGTCGGCTGCGACGCATGTAACCACACCGGCTATCGAGGCCGAACCGCCATTCACGAACTCCTCGACATGTCCGACACCATCCGTGAAATGATCATTGAACGCCGCCCCGGATCAGAAATTCGGCGTCAGGCTGAGAGGGAAGGCTTGTCATCGCTTCGTGAATCGGCGGTGAAGAAGGTGTTTCTCGGCATGACCACTCTGCACGAGATCAATCGGGTGACTTTTGTTGAAGAGATCAAAGCATAGAATTTTTGTTTTGCCGCGGATTTGCGCGGATGAACGCGGATAAGAGATCTGTTGATTTATTATCCGCGTAATCCGTCTAATCCTCGGTTAAGATTTCTTTATAAACCGCAGGATCGACATTTCCGCCGCTTACAACAACACAAATTTTTTTGTTGCAAAATTGTTCGGCATTTAATGCCAATGCGGCGAGAGATAAGGCACCAGTCGGCTCGCATTTAAGATTGGCTAAGTTAAAATAAAGCCGCATGGCTTCTGCTATGTTTTTGTCAGGAACTTCAAAGATCTCGGTTACATTATTCTTAATAATTTCCCAATTTAGATCGCCGAGCGAAATCGTTCGTGCGCCGTCAGCGATGGTAATTGGCTCTATTTCGTTGCGGATAATGTGACCTGCTTTAAGAGATAAGGAAGCGTCATTCCCCAATAATGGCTCTGCTCCAAATATTTTTGTTTGCTTAGAGTTGTGAGAGAAGCCTGAGATAATACCTGAGATCAATCCGCCTCCGCCGATAGGTGCTATAACCGCATCAAATTCCTTCTCTGCCAGCTCATCACCGAGCGATGAGTTTCCTTCGATCACGAATTTATCATCATAAGGACTTGCGTAATATGCCTGCGGTATTTGTTCTCTTAGCTGGGCGGCGCGTTCGTTTCGTCCGATCCAGCGAGTGTCAATCAGATCTACCGTCGCTCCGTAACTCCGAACCGACTCGATCTTGACCTTTGCCGATGTGACAGGCATTACGACGGTGCATCTTTTTCCGAGCAGTTTACACGCATAAGCCAATGCCTGGCCGAAATTTCCCGACGATGCTGTCAATAACTCATCTTGCTCGACATTCAATACAACATTGTAAGCCGCACGGAACTTAAAGCTGCCGGTGTGCTGAAAAGTCTCGCTTGCGATAATAACATCGAGGCCGAGATGTTCACGCAGTTTTGCCGATTCAATAAATGTCGTTGGTCGAATTGCCTCAAGCAAACTTTTCATCATAGAAAGATTAACGCAAAGTCATAAGAAATTCACGACAAAGACACAAAGAACACCAAGATTTAAACCCAGAGCTTTCTTTGTGCACTTTGTGACTTTGTGGTAAATATCTTTCTATGTCAGATAAAGAGATCTCCGAAATGCTTGAGCTAATATTCCGCCAGGCTCAGATGCAGTTTGGCAGTGCCGTTAAATCGCGATGGTTACACGATGGCAACGGCTGTCCCGGCTGCGGGAGTAAGATCGATTCCTTTAAGTTCAAGAAAAAGGATTCAGTGTCGCTTAACGCATTTATCTATCGCGAACATGGCGTATTGATAGCGTATTTGTTATGCGGTAAATGCGCGAGACGGATCATTAGAGAATCCGAAACAAATCCGTTGGCTAAAACAACTCCCTTACACACCGGGATCGAGAAAAATTTGAAACAAGCATTTTTGAAGCATTTAGGTCACTAAACATGGAAAAAGCACATTTTGGAATGGTCGGCCTCGGAACGATGGGGCGAAATTTTTTGCTAAATATCGCTGAGCACGGCATCAGCAGTGTCGGGTTTGATCTCGATGCAGGTAAGCGTGAACTGCTGCTAAAAGAAGGTGCGGGAATGCCGGTCGATGTCGGCAGCGATATGGCGGATTTTATTGCCAAGCTCGAATCGCCGCGCAATATTATGATGCTTGTCCCGGCCGGGCCGATAGTGGATTCGGTGATCGCCGATCTGCTGCCGCATCTTGAGAAAGATGATCTCATCATCGACGGCGGCAACTCACACTTCACCGACACAGATCGGAGGATCGCCGAACTCGACGCAAAAGGCGTTGGTTTTATGGGTATTGGCGTCAGCGGTGGCGAGGAAGGAGCTCGTCACGGTGCGAGCATTATGCCCGGCGGACGGCGGGATTTTTATGACCGTGTTGAAAAAACTTTGCAGGCCGTCTCGGCAAAGGTGAATGGCGAGCCTTGCGTTGCCTACATGGGCACAGGCTCTGCCGGACATTTCGTCAAGATGGTGCACAACGGTATCGAATACGGAATGATGCAGCTCATTTCCGAGGTTTACGATTATATGATGCGTGTCCTCGGGATGTCCGACAGCGAAATTGGCAAAACTTTTGCTGTATGGGACAAAGGCGAACTCAATTCCTTCCTGGTCGAGATCACGGCGACGGTGCTTGCAAAAAAAGATGTGGAAACCGGAAATCCACTTGTCGACATGATACTCGACACGGCAGGGCAGAAAGGCACGGGCAAATGGACTTCGCAGGCGGCGATGGATCTCGGCGTGCCGGTGCCGACGATTGACGCAGCTGTTTCGATGAGGCAAATTTCCGCGCAAAAAGCGCTGCGTGGCGATATTTCACTTAAGTTTGATCAGGATCTTACTGCTCATCATTCGACTCTTGCTCCAGCTGACTTGGAGGGCGCATTGCTTTGCGGATTTTTGATAACGTATGCGCAAGGCTTGTCGCTGCTCTCCCAGGCTTCAGTCGAAAAAAACTATGGCCTCGACATTGGCGACGCTGCAAAAATCTGGCGCGGCGGCTGTATCATACGCTCGGCGTCACTCGTCGAGATCAGGGACGCATTCGCTCGCAACCCAAAACTGCAAAGCCTGCTCCTCGATGACAAGATCGCTGCGAGCATTAACGGCCATTCGTTTGCGCTGCGAAAAATGGTTTCCGCCTGTGTCGGCCACGGCATTCCAGCTATGTGCCTTTCGTCGGCACTCTCATATTTTGAAGCTTTCCGTATGGAACGTCTGCCCGCTAATTTAATTCAGGCGCAACGCGATTTCTTCGGCGCACACACATATCAGCGCATTGATAGGGAAGGAACATTCCACACGCCGGATTGGGAAAAATAGATTTGCCCGCAGAACACGCTAAAGTCGAGAAATTGACTCTTTCGTGTCTTTAGTGTGTTTTGTTAGAGTTGTTGTTCTACGATTTCCCACGCGTGTTCGGCTTTGAGGAGTTTGCTCATTAGTGAGGCGTGGACGCTGTGGCCGCTTTTTTCGGCGGTTATTTTGCCTTGGATCGGCATTCCGAGCAAAGCAAAATCTCCGATGATGTCGAGGATCTTGTGGCGGACGAATTCGTCGTCGAAACGAAGCGGGGTTTCGTTCAGCATACCGTCGGCGGTTAGAACAATTGCATTTTCAAGCGAGCCGCCGAGCGCTAGATTTGCTTTTCGTAGAGTCTCAATCTCGTGCGTGAATCCGAACGTCCGTGCCGACGCGATCTCTCTGCCGAACGAGCCATTCTTAAACACAAAATTCAAACGCTGCCGCTCAATGAATGGGTGAGGGAAATCGATCATGCAGTCAATCTCATAATGTTCTGCCGGTTCGACGGACATCTTTCGGTCACCGATCTCGACCTCGACTTTTTCGAGAACGCGCAGGACATGTTGCCGTTCATTCTGCTCCATGACACCGGCCTTTGTGATCAAGTCAAAAAAATCTTCGCTCGAACCATCCATTATCGGGATCTCGATGTTGTCGAGTTCGATAAAGCAATTGTCTACGCCCGCACCTCGAAGAGCCGAGAGCAGGTGTTCGCAGGTCGAAAGCACAACACCACGACGCATCAGCGTGGTTGCGTATGAGCAATGCGAGATGTATTCGACTGAGGCCGGTATCTCAAAATTATCAAGATCAGTGCGGACAAAGATGTAGCCCGTGTTTGCCGGAGCAGGCCGCAGCGTCATGTTTACCTTAACACCAGTGTGCAGGCCGACGCCACTGACACTGATGGGCTTTGTCAGGGTTGTTTGATTGATAGTCATCTAAACGGATTCTATTACAATAATCGTGCCAGTATTGCAGATCGGCCTTTACAATGGAAATGCCTGCTTTGCTGGTTCTTTTGTCGCAAATACACCACATAGCTGTGGCAGAATTTACTATTTACGCGTCACCATTTACAATTTACCTTTACCTAAGTTATGGCAATTGAAACCGCCGGCCAAAAAGCCGCGAAAGTTACAAAGATACGCATCGAAAATGCGTCAACGATCATACTGCCGAAAAACGTTGACGGCAGTATTAACAAAGTGCTCGATTTTCTGCCCATCGAACAGTATCGCGGAATTGAGAAGATCAAACTCGTCGATTTTATCAACGACCCGCGCCTTAAGAATATGGACGTGCCGCTGAAAGGTGATCTGCCTGGGCTGTATCATCCGCGTCAGGGAAACCAGGCCCCATGGATGGAAATGTCGATGGGAGCTCTGCTGATGCCGACCGAGACCTTTGTAAAAAAATTCATGGCGAAAAGTTCGTTCAAGGGGAACATCGCCGGGTTGATTTTCTCGCTCGTCGGACAGCATTATTTCCTAACGCAGAAACACTCGGTAAAACGCAGCAGCCTCGAACCGCAGATCAGGCAATACGCTGAAAAAAATCTAAAAGCCTGGAGTGAAAAACAAGCCGACGGAAGCTGGCGTGCGAAACTTTTCAAACCATTCCGCCCATATCTCGAACGCTGGGCAAAATGGTTGAACAAGAAAGCAGCAGAAGCGCAGAAATAGAGCGGGACAGCCACAAAAGGCACAGAAAAGCACAAAATTGAAGGTTCTTTTTTTGCGTTCTTTGTGCCTTTTGTGGCAAATAGAAATTTATGAACTACTGGATGGTAAAACAGGAGCCCACGGCGTACTCGTGGGATGATTTTGTAAAGGAAGGCAAGACCGATTGGACCGGTGTGCGTAATTTTAAGGCACGGCTTTTTCTTAAGGACATGAAAAAAGGTGACAAGGTCTATTTTTATCATTCGGTAGTCGGCAAAGAGGTTGTTGGTATCGCTGAGGTTTCGAAGGAAGCATTTCCCGATCCGACCGATACGGCTTGGCACGCTGTCGAGTTAAAGCCGGTCAAGCCTTTGAAAAAACCAGTCACCCTCGAAGCGATCAAAGGGAATAAAGCACTGGCGAATATTTATCTTGTTCGCCAACCGCGATTTTCGGTGATGCCGCTGACTAAGGACGAGTACGAAGAGATCCTGAGCATGTCGAAATAAGAGCACATTATGCTAAAAGACGCAGTAGCCTATTACCACGAACTCCTGAACGATTCCGATCTCGCATCGGCTTCGCAAAAGCTGCTTGACGAGGGTCTTGAGAGTTCGAAGCTCATTTTCGGCGGTCGCCGATTGACACCTTATTTACGGCCGCATTTTGTGACTGAAAATGATTGGTCAAAGATCGTCACGACATGCGAAACAGTTTTCGGTGCGCTGCAAAAGGTCAAAGATGCTGCGATTGGCAATGACGAGATCCTCAACGAGCTTGGGGTCACAGAGATCGAACGCGAATTGGTCAAGATCGACCCTGGCTATGAACATGTCTCGCCAAACGCTCGGCTCGATTCGTTTCTGACTGACGACACATACAGCTATGTCGAGCTGAACGGCGAAAGTCCGGCCGGCGTTGCCTATGCCGATTCGGCGACGGCGATCTTTGAGACGCTGCCGGTAATGAAGAAATTTGGCGAGCGGTATCAAGTCAACGTTCTTGAAGGCCGCTCGAAAATGCTTGACGTGCTGCTGCGATGTTTCGAAGAATTCCTCGGACGCAAACCTGACCGCAAACCAGTCATCGCGATCATTGACCTCAAAGACTTGCCGACGTTGAAAGAATTCGAGCTGTTCAAAGAATATTTTGAATCGCAGGGCTACACATCGATAATATGTTCGCCGGACGAATTGGAATTCAACGGCTCGCGGCTTTCGTGTAAAGGTACCGAGATCGACATCGTTTACAAACGCCTGCTGGTAAACGAATATCTGCCGATCATGGACGAGCAGCCGGCGTTGCTCGATGCGTATCGTGCGGGAACGATCTGCATGGTCAACAGCTTTCGCAGCAAGCTTGTGCATAAGAAGGCGATCTTTGCCGTGCTGACAAACGAGAAATACTCACATCTTTTCAATGCCGGCGAGTTAAAAGCTATCAGTGATCACATTCCTTGGACGCGAAAAGTTCGCGATGGCCATACGGAAAATAAAGGCGAGACGATCGATCTAGTCGAATGGATCCGTTCAAATTCTAACAAGCTTGTTCTAAAGCCGAATGATGATTACGGCGGCCATGGCATTTATATTGGCTGGAACTCTTCACGCTCCGAATGGGACGACGCGATCAAAACTGCGTTGGCCGATGGCGATTATCTTGTTCAGGAACGCGTAAAAACAGCCAAAGAGCAATTTCCGATGCTTACTGACGACGCCGGAAACTGGGAACTGACCGAGCAGCTTGTTGATCTCGATCCGCTGCTATTTCTCGGCAAAGTTGGTTCGGCGTTTACGCGGCTATCTTCGACCGAATTGGCAAACGTTTCGTCAGGTGGCGGAATGGTGCCGACGTTTATTATCTCTGAAAAATGAAACTTTCCCAGAACAAATCTCGCTTACGTTTGCTTACCGATGAGTATCTGCGCCTTGAGAAAAAATTGTTGCTTGGCGGCGGACCGGCGAAGATAGAAAAAATTCACTCGCAGGGTAAGCTGACGGCGCGCGAACGCATCGATTTGTTGCTAGACAGGGACACTTTCCGGCAAGAGATCGGGCTGCTCGTCGCTTATGACCAATATGACGGTGCGGCTCCGGCTGCGGCGGTTGTGACGGTTGTCGGCAAAGTGCAAGGCAGGGAATGTGTGGTTATCGCAAATGACGCGACGATCAAGGCAGGTGCTTGGTATCCGGAAACGATCAAGAAAATTCTTCGTGCGCAAGAGATCGCGATGCGCAATCGCGTGCCGATCATTTATCTTGTGGACAGCGCGGGCGTGAATTTGCCGTATCAGGGCGGCGTGTTTCCGGGTCAATACGGAGCCGCGCGAATTTTTTATTACAACTCGATAATGCGGCATTATCTCAAGGTTCCGCAGATCGCCGCCGTGATGGGAATGTGCGTAGCGGGCGGTGCGTATCTACCTGCATTATCCGACGTTATTTTGATGGTCGAAGGCACATCCTTCATGGGCCTTGGCGGAGCCAATCTTGTCAAAGGCGCGACTGGCCAAACCATCGACAACGAAACGCTCGGCGGAGCGCTGACGCACAACGCCGTCAGTGGTGTCGCGCATTATCGAACAAAAGATGAGAAGGAATGCCTCGAAAAAATCCGTGAATTAGTGACCGAATTACCTGAAAAGGAGCCAACCAGAGTTTCAGTCACAAAGACCAAAAATCCAAGATCTAAGATCGAAGATCTCTACGATTTGCTTCCATCGGACCACCGTGCTCCGTATGACATGAAAGCAGTGCTCGATACTTTTCTCGATGGCGAGATCGATGAGTTTCAAGCCGATTTTGCAAAAGAGATGATCTGCGGCACGGCCCGCATTGGTGGAATACTCGTCGGCGTCATTGCGAATTCGCGTGGAATGTCGAAAGGCAAGCCAGGTGCTCCGCCGCGATTCGGAGGCATCGTTTATGCGGAATCCGCCGAGAAAACTGCCTATTTTATCGAGAACTGCGACCGGCATGATACGCCTCTGCTTTTTGTACAGGACGTGTCGGGCTTTATGGTCGGTGCCGAGGCCGAGCACAGTGGCATCATCCGTGCCGGTGCCCGCTTTGTCGAAGCGATGGCGACCGCTAAGGTGCCGAAGCTTGTGCTTACCATCAATCACGCCAGCGGTGCGGGCTATTACGCGATGGCGGGGCAAGGCTTTGATCCCGACTTTATCTTCTCGCTGCCGACCGGCCGCATGGGCGTGATGGAAGGCGACAGCGCCGTTCAGGCGATCTTTGGAACGCAGCTCGAAAAGCTCAAAAAAGAAGGGAAGTCACCCGACGCTGCCATGACAACCGAAATGCAAAAGGTCCGCGAAACATACGACCGCGAACACGACGCCAAACACGCCGCCGCCCGAGGCTTGGTCGATGCCATCGTTACACCTGACGACGTTCGCGATGCGTTGATCCTGTCATTGCAAACGTGTCTTAATACGTCCACACCGCACATTGGAGCATTTGTGTTATGACGAAACCTGCATGTTTTGAAAGTCATGTTATTCGCCGCTCTTGGAATATTGGCTGCTACGTCGGGTCATTTATATTGATTTCTATATTGTCATCGTCTGTCACACCAGGTCAGACCGGATCTCCGATCATGATCAGATCAACTGATTTTGTCCTGACTGAAGCACAGTCTGCAGCGGGAATAGACGGCAGATTAAAGATCAGTCTGAAGGTTAACGAACGGGGACTCGTTGAAAATGCCGATATAATTGCCGGACCGATCTATCCCTGCAAGAATAAACCGAAAGTTCTGTTGGAGGAATTCATGTCATCCGCGAAGAAAAATGCACGCACCTTTCTGTTTGAACCACCAAGCAAAAATGGCAAACCAAAAAGCTCGACGATAGTTCTTACAGTGACCGTGGGCGAAGCATATAAAAATGCGGTGAAGATGTCCGATGTG
>JANMDA010000353.1:0-3988 GCA_031376085.1 Chloracidobacterium sp. | reverse complement strand
CATATGGCAAATACACGCTGAGAACAATGCGCATTGGCGATCAGGAATTGCATTTTTTCGCAAAGCCCGGAAGCGACGCCCTCATTTCGTCCTATGGCGAAACGCTGGGCAAGGCTCTCGATTACTACACAAAACGCTTTGGCGACGCGAGCAGCGGCAAGCGGTTGAATGTAGTTGAGATCGACGACGACAGCCTCGATTTTTATTCGTCGCGTGGGATGCTTTTCATCGCCCAACGTCCGTTCGAAGAAGGCCGCGATGTGACCACCGACCGTTTGCAGCGCGAGGCTGCTTACCAATGGTGGGGATTGACCGTCGGGCTTAAGTCTTTTGACGATGCATGGCTTTCGCAAGGATTGGCGGAATACAGTGCATTTAGCCTACGCGAAAGTCAGCTCGATGGTGCTAAACTCGACGCAATTCGACGCGAACTGCTCGAAAAATCGCTGACCTTCGAACAAACAGCCTCACTTTTACGCGCGCCGGCAAATCTCGACGACCAGAGCATCGGCTACCAGTACATCATGTATGCGAAGGGCGCGTTTGCTTACAAGCTCCTTCGTGACACGCTCGGCCCTGATAAATTCGATCAATTGCTAAGGACTTACTTACAGGAATTTCGCGGCAAATCTGCCTCGATCGACGATTTTGAAAAACTTACCTCACGCATTGCCGGAAAGCCAATGCGTTATTTCTTTGCCCGTTGGGTCGAGAGCACCGGCGTTCCTGAATTCACAAGCGATTACCTAATTATTCGCACACGCGGCGGCAAATTCGTCGCTCGCGGGACCGTTAAGCAGAATTACGATAATCTTCGGCTGCCGGTCGATGTTCAGCTTAGGTCCGAGGGCGATCAGGGTTTGCAAACCGTCACGCTCGATATGGAAGACGCGAGTGTCGATTTTAATATCGAATCCACCGGCAAACCACTCGCCGTCGTCATTGATCCCGGCTATAAGCTGCTTAGGATATCGCCCGATCTGCGTGTTTCGTCAATTGCCCGGCGCGGCATCGAACAGTTTAAGGAAGGAAATTATGTCGAGGCACAGACACAATTTGAAGCTGCGTTAAAACTCGACCGCTCAAATTCATGGATCTACTATCACCTCGGCCTCCTATTTCTCGAACAGAGAAATTTCGACCTTGCTATCGATAATTTCAAGGCGGCACTTGGCGGCAATCTCAATCCTACTTGGCTTTCCGTTTGGTCGAACATCAAAATGGGCAATGCCTACGACTCTAAAGGCGACCGCACCCGAGCCGTCGCCGCCTACAAACGCGCTGAAAGCCTTGGTGATAATTACGATAACGCCCAAGACTCCGTTAAGAAATACTTGGCCACACCATACGACCCGAAGGAAAAACAAACGACTACTTCGAATTAATTGCCTGCAAAACGGCAGCAGATCGCTTACGGTTACTTTGCGTTCTTCACGGCTTGCGTAAAAGTCCGGTTTTTATAATTCGATGCAGCAAAAGATCGCAAATTAAAAAACCGGAACAGATCAATCGGTAAATTTATTGCCTTATACCCGCCGAGGCTGTATATTATCTATTATCCCATCAGTAAGGCCATGTGAATAAAAGGATCGATTGCTGCAAGTATTGACTCTTTCACCGCAATTTTCGATCTAAGAGTATAAGTGACGAATGCAGTCGCCTAAAATATGATTATGAATTGGAAACATCGGACTTTATTTCTTCTAACAGTATTGCTTGCCCTACCGGGCATGATCTTGGCCGCACAGTCTGATGACAATGTATGGGATCGAATCGACAAAAGCCAATTCCGCCAACCGGGATTCGATAATACCGGCATGCCGAGCGCTTATGAGACGTTTCGTCTTAACAAAGCGGCTTTGGAAAGGTTATTAAACAGAGCTCCGGAAGAATATTCGGGCAGCGGTCCGGTTATCTTGAATCTGCCGATGCCGGATGGATCCTTCAGCCGTTTTCAGATCGAGCATTCGCTGGTGGTGGAACCCGGATTATTGACTAAATATCCTGAGCTTGGAGCCACCTATCGCGGACAAGGAATAGATGATCCAACGGCCACAGTGCGTTTTGATTTTCTTCCGAGCGGGTTCCATTCGATGATCCTTTCGGCAAATGGCACGGTCATCGTCAATCCATATTCTCTTGGTGATACAGACAATTACATTAGTTTTTTCAAACGCGACCAATTGGCGACATTGAATCCATTCATATGTGACGTCAAAGCCGATGGCAACGGGTTCGAATCTATTACCAAGCCGAAGGCGCGCAATTCCGGTGATTTTCTTCCGGATGTGTCCTCTCCTGAGGTACTATCCGGCACACAGCTTCGGACATACCGGCTGGCTCTCGCGGCTGATTGGGAGTATTGCAACGCGGTTGGCGGGAATACGGTTTCGGGTTGTTTAGCGGCCCAAGTACTTATTATGAACCGCGTCAACGGCGTCTATGAACGCGATGTTGCAATCCATATGAATATTGTCGCGAATAACAATCTCATTGTATTTGCTGGTAATAATCTCAGTTGCGGCGGAGCATGCACGGCTGCCAACGATCCTTATACAAACGACGACGGCGGTGCAATGCTGAGCCAGAATCAAACTCAATGTGACACAAAAATAGGATCGACGAACTATGATATCGGCCATGTTTTCAGCACGGGCGGCGGCGGCGTTGCTTTTTTGGGTGTGCCTTGCGGCGGAAGCAAGGCCGGCGGCGTCACCGGCCAGTCGAGCCCGCTTGGCGATCCCTTTGCGATCGATTATGTAGCCCATGAAATGGGACATCAGTGGGGAGCAAATCACACCTTTAATGGCACGGTCAGCAATTGTGGCGGCGGAAATAGATCAGCCAGTTCGGCATACGAACCCGGCAGCGGCATCACCATCATGGCATACGCCGGGATTTGCGGTAATCAGGATCTGGCTGCTCATAGTATTGATACGTTTCATGTCAAGAGTCTTGAAGTAATCACAGCCTACAGCCAAACCGGAGCCGGGAACGCATGTGCTGTCACGACGGCGTCAGGCAACACACTACCCGTCGTAACCGGACCGGGAAATTTTACAATTCCCAAAAATTCACCTTTCGCCTTGACGGCCTCAGCAACGGACGCAAACGGCGATTCGTTGACCTACGACTGGGAGGAATACGATCTGGGAGCCTCGACAACAACGGTTCCTAATACCGATGCGGACGGGATCAAACCGATCTTACGGCCATATTTGCCGACCGTAAGCGGAACCCGAACTTTTCCATCGCTGACATACATCTTAAACAACGCGAACGTGCCTCCCTCAACAACCGGAATCTTCCTGACCGGAGAACTTCTGCCGACAGTCGCACGCACCATGACGTTTAAGGTAGTCGTTCGGGATAATCGGGCCGGTGCGGGCGGGGTAAATTCAAACACTTCATCAATCGTAACCGTGGATGGTGTGAGCGGGCCGTTTGTCGTGACGTCGCCAAATACAAATGTGTCCTACGCGGGCAATTCGACGCAGACCGTCACCTGGAATGTGGCCGGAACGACGGCGGCTCCTGTAAATGCGGCAAATGTGAAAATCTCGTTTTCAACAGACGGTGGAAGTACATTTTCGACTGTTCTTTTAGCAAGCACAGCTAACGACGGCAGTCAGAGCGTCACGATACCTAATACGCCAACGACGACGGCAAGGATTAAGGTCGAAGCAGTCGGCAACATCTTTTTTGATATTTCCAACACAAACTTTACCGTCACAGCTAGCGGGTCGCCGACTAATACATCAACGAATACGCCGACAAACACTGCGACAAATACGGCGACTCCGACGCTTACGCCAACCTTCACACTGACAGGAACGGCGACAAATACGGCAACATCAACACCGACCTTTACGCCGACAAATACACCTACGGCAACCGCTACAGCGACGTTTACACCAACAAACAGCGCGACCGGCACAGCCACAAATACAGCGACGCCGACACCTACTAGTGCTCCTCTGACGGTGAC
>JANMDA010000003.1:0-13413 GCA_031376085.1 Chloracidobacterium sp. | reverse complement strand
CAACGATTTGCCGCCGCCGGTCGGCATGAGCAGCACACAGTCTTTCTTGCGCAAAACTGCATCGATCGCCGCTTCCTGATTCATCCGAAACGA
Organism: Chloracidobacterium sp.; assembly: GCA_031376085.1. Lineage (GTDB taxonomy): Bacteria > Acidobacteriota > Blastocatellia > Pyrinomonadales > Pyrinomonadaceae > OLB17. The sequence continues at coordinate 13,320 of JANMDA010000003.1, read as the reverse complement.
ATCGTATCCGAAGCGATGTTTGAGAATTTCGCGTGCATGTTCGATGCTCATATAAAAATTTTGAAAGCGGATAAAACGAATCTGGCGGAAAAGGACGGATAAGACTGTTAAAAATCCGTTCTAATCCGCCTGACCCGCTAAATCCGCGTTCAAATTACTTTGGAGAAATTCTAATTCGATTTAAGTTAAATCTCAACCTCATCGATCTGCGCTTTTTGCAGTTTGCCGGAGTAGTCGATGTATAGCGACTTCCACTCGCTAAAGATGTCGAGCACCTGCGTGCCGGCTTCGCGGTGGCCGTTGCCGGTGTTTTTTGTGCCGCCGAAAGGCAAGTGAACCTCGGCTCCAATCGTTGCAGAATTGACATAGCAAATTCCGGTGTAAAGCTCCTGCATCGCGTAGAACGCATGGTTGACATCCTGCGTATAGATCGCCGACGAGAGGCCGTATGCGACGCCGTTTACGATGTCGATAGCCTCATCCAAAGTCGAGAACGGAATGACACATGTCACAGGGCCAAAGATCTCTTCCTGAGCGATACGCATCTTCGGGCTGACGTTTGTAAACACGGTCGGCTCTATGAAATAGCCCTTTGCATAATCGCCTTTTGTCATGCGTTTTCCACCGCAGGCGAGTGTCGCTTTGTCGTGATTTTTGCCGATCTCGATGTAGCCGAGTATCTTGTCCATCGCTCTTTCGTTAATGACCGGTCCGACCTCGGTTTTAGCATCGAGGCCGTTGCCAACGCGGAGTTTTTTGACCTTTTCGACAAGCTTTTCGCAGAATTTCTTGTAGATCTTTTTGTGAACGATAAGACGCGACGAAGCCGTGCATCGCTGTCCGCTTGTGCCAAATGCTCCCCAGAGCGAACCCTCGACGGCGTTATCGACATCGGCATCATCCATCACGATGATCGCGTTCTTGCCGCCCATTTCGAGGCTGACGATCTTGTTGTCGCGGGCACAAGCCTCGGCGATCAAACGTCCTGTAGAGGTCGAGCCGGTGAATGAGATAAGCCGCACGTCTTTGTGATTGACAAGAGCCGCACCCGGCTCACCAAAGCCGTTGACGACGTTGACCACACCTTTTGGAATGCCGGCCTCTTCGCAAGACTTGATCAGGTTTATTGTCGAGAGCGGCACGTCCTCGCCCGATTTGATGACGACGGTATTGCCGCAGACAAGTGCGGGTATCAATTTCCACGACGGGATCGCCATCGGAAAGTTGAACGGCGTAATCAGCCCGCAAATGCCGACCGGCTGACGGACGCACATCGCAAACTTGTTCGGCATTTCGGCAGGCGTCGTAAAGCCGTGCAAACGACGACCTTCGCCCGCAGTGTAGTATGTGCAGTCAATCGCTTCCTGAACGTCGCCACCGGCTTCCTTGAGCACCTTTCCCATCTCGCGGGTCATCTGGTGCGTAAATTCGTCCTTATTTTTGCGGAGAATTTCGCCGAGTGTGAAGAGTATCTCAGCCCGTTTCGGTGCGGGAGTCCGACGCCAGCGGGTCGCGGCCTTTTTCGCTGCCTCGACAGCGGCGTTTACGTCGTCCTCATTCGACGCGGGAAAACGCCCGACAATGTCAGACGTATCGGCCGGATTAACGTTATCGAACCACTCACCTGACGAAGATTTGACCCATTCGCCGCCGATATAATTGTGATATTTCCTGACCGACGGCTTCGCCGATCTCTTGATCTTTGCTTTTTGTGCTTTTGCCATAAACTTTAAGTTTAAGGTCTAAAGCCAAAAGTCCAAAATCGGCACTTTATTAAATGCACGATTTTGGACAATGGTTTTGAAAACTTTGGCTACCTAACAGTAAACTGCACGATCTCAAATTGCACGGTTTTCGTTTGTGAATTGTATGCTTTGACGTGAAGAACGACAGGATCACCGGCTTTTAGCCGCGACACCGTGTCATTGAAAGTTCTTAGGTCCGTCACAGTGATACGGTTTATCCGCTGGATAAGGTCGCCTTCGCCAAGGGCCTTGCCGCCTAGGGAATTTTTTACGTCAGCGATATAGCTCGCCGGATCTATCCCTCTTACGACAAGGCCCTTAAGCCCCTGTAGTTTGTATTTATCCGCAAGCGGCAGTGTCAATTCGTTGAGCGTAAGGCCAAATGGTTTTTGCTCATCTTTTACGTTTTTGACAGGTACTTTGACGGGGTTATCTACACGAACACTGTCAGGCGATGGACGTTCGGCGAGTTTTACCGACGCCGTTTTCCGGTCAAGGTTGGCTCCGGCTTCGCGAAGATACCCAACCGTGATCATTTGATTTGGCTGTGTTGCCGCGACCATGGAGATCAGGTCGCGGGCGCTTTCAACCTTTTGGCCGTTAAAATCGACAATAATATCGCCGATCTGAAGTCCGGCTATTGCAGCCGGGCTTTGCTTGTCCCGAATGTCCGTAACTATAGCGCCCTTTGCTTCCGTAAAGCCGTAAACGCGGGCGAACTCAGTTTTTACAGAATCGAGATACGCACCCAAATACCCGCGCCGGACTTTGCCGTACTTAACGATCTGCCTGTAAACATCTGCCGACTCGTTAGACGGCAATGCAAAACCGACGCCGTTGTATCCGCCTGTCGCCGTGGCGATCAGCGAATTGACACCAATGACCTCGCCCTCCATATTGACTAGCGGGCCGCCTGAATTACCGGGATTTATGACCGCGTCCGTCTGGATAAACCGCTGAAATGGCGACATGCCCGGAGTTTCGCGCCTGGTCTGTGAAATTATTCCGGCAGATACTGATCGTGCCAGGCCGAACGGAGACCCAAGTGTAAGAACCCAATCGCCAACTTCAGCCTTATCCGAATCACCGAATTTGAGAAACGGCAGATCACGACCTGTGTTGATCTTTAACACCGCAAGATCGGTCTCGTCCCTGCCGTCGACTCCGACAACGGACGCAGTAAACTCCTCACCCGAATCGAGTTTTACCGTGATCCTTTCTGCATTCGCGATAACGTGCGAATTTGTGACGATGTAGCCGGTCTTGTCAACAATAAAACCGCTCCCTACGCTAAAGACCGGACGCTGAGGAAGCTGGGGCTGCAAGAGATCCGTTATGTCGTCCGGCTCCGACGCAGCCTTACTTTTTGTATCAATGCTGACGATCCCAGGCCCGACTTTTTTCGCGATATCGGTAAACGATCTTGTCCTGTCAGGTTGAGCGATTATCGTACCTACGCCGATAAAAGTGAGCACAACAGCGGAAAATAAAAATATCTTTTTTTGAATGACGGCCTGCGGTAATTTACATCTGAACATCTTTTACGATTATACCAAATGGCTACTGCGACAAAAGCACCTTCAAAACGCCTTTTTCGGCTGCTCGTCCCATAGCAGCGACGCCGTTTGAAAGCGAAAAATTGTCATCGATCAAGTCTTCTACATTTACAGCACCGTTTGCGAGTAATTCAAGTGCCGGTGCCATGCGGCCGCAGCGTGAACCGACGATCGTGATCTCATTCACAACGACGCGAGACGCGGCCCAGACCGGCGTGCCGTGAAATGTGGATTTGAGCACGATCTTTCCCAGTGGCTTGACCAGATCAAGCGCTGTTGCAAAACCGGATTCCGAACCGCTCGCTTCAACAACGATATAAAAGCGGCCAGACATCGAGGTTGTCAGGTCATTTAACAACACACCTTCAACGCCGCTTTTTTCGGCAATCGCTATTTTAGATCTGTGCTTGCCGATAAGTGTTACGTTTTGCGACTTCAATGCGAGGCTCATCGCGCAAAGCAAGCCGAGCTTGCCGTCACCGATGACCGCAACTTTTGATTTGGGCAAAATTTCTACTTGTTCGGTAATGCCGTAAGCGGCAGCAAGTGGCTCGGTAAAAACAGCCTGTTCGTTAGTAATATTTTCGGGAACTACGATCAAATTTCGTGACGGCAATTGTAGAAATTCTGCATGTGCTCCGTCGCGACCAACGATGCCAAGAACAGTGCGCTTCGGACAATGCCGCGAGTCAGCAGCTGCGCACTGGTCACATTCTCCGCATCCGGCATTTATTTCGCCAACGACTCTTTTACCAACGATCTCCGGCACATCATTCGCTTTTTCGACAATTCCGACAAACTCATGCCCGATAGTTCCTGTAAAACCGGCATAACCGCGAACTATTTCGAGATCGGTATTGCAGATGCCCGATTTTATTACACGAACCAATGCCTCGGACTCATTATTAGGCACTGGTATGTCGGCCAATTCAAGCCCGTTTGTTAGTGATCTCAAAGCTTTCATTTTTGGAGTAACTCTAATAAACGTACAGATCTTTTTCCGCAGTGATGAACCACTGACTATTGATCTTACTGAGCCTGATTAACTGCTTGACCTTTCCGGAAGAATTTTTAGCTCCTGCAAAGTCCCATGCCTTGTCCATCTTCGCCGATGCTTCCATTCCGGAAGGATCGACGGAAATCGAAATATTAGTAAGTTTGATTTTTATCGAATCGTAACGCGAAAATGCCCTGAGCTTGTCGGCCCGGACAAAAGCAAGACTGGCTCCATCTTTTTTGTAGTAATTAACTGTTTCGGCATAGTGCCCCATGTATCCATCAAGATCGAGAGATTCCGCAGTCGATTTCCAACTTAGCAATCTTTGGAAAATTTCATTTTGCTCTTGCGATTGATCCACACTGTTTATCTGGATAGATGTATTAGAGGTTTGAGTTGGCGACGGCTTTGCTGACTGCGATGCCTGAGGTGTGGAGATTATCCGGGCATTAGTGTTTTGCTCAGGAAGTCGAATGTTGTTGTTTGTTGCGGTCATAACCAACTCGTTCGCCGGTTTTCTAAAATAAAGCCAACCACCGACGCTGGCTGCGAACAAGATCAGCATTGCCAAAACAGTCACGCCAATAGCAAGCGCCATATTTGGCCGTGTTTTTTGTGGTTGGGCATCGGCAACTTGGACACTTTGGTTTTGCTGCCAGGCGGATTGTTCGCGTCGTGCCGCTACGGTTTCTGTTTCACTGATAATTAGCGTCGGCGTATCGGCCTGTCTTGCAACGATCAGCGGCGTACCGTCCTGAAAACAAAACTGCTGCGTGTCATCGTTGTATTTGGCCTGACAAGCCGGGCAAATCTTCATTGTCGTTGCTCCAAACGCTCTGATGATAAGATAGTCGGGTGAATTAGTAAATAACCAACAATTCAGAAATTTGATTTTTGGCTGTATACTTTTCCAATAGCTTTTCGTTTACTGAAAGTCTTTCTTAATCATGCTCAGAATTATCATACTGTCTGCCGTTCTATTAGTGATAGCTTTTGTTTTCGCCTGTGGCGGAATGGCAAGTGGCGGCGCGAGCCCTACTGAAACTTACAAGCTTTTATATAAAGCAGTAAAGAGCAAAAATACCGAAGACATCAAAAAACAGCTCACAAAAAAATCTATAGAATTTGGTGTAATGGCCGCACAACGCAACAACACGCCGCCCGAAAAAGTCTATGAGAACGGATTCACGGCCACTACTTTTTCCGAAACACTCCCGACAATGCGCGACGAGCGTATAAACGGCGATATGGGAGCGCTAGAGGTATGGAATTCCAAGGAAAGTCACTGGGAAGACCTGGCGTTTGTAAAAGAAGATGGCACTTGGAAACTGGCCATTGGCGACATGTTTGCCGGAACCTACAAATCGCCCGGGCCGGGCCGCGATCAAATCGAAAAACAGGCCGCGAATTCAGCTGCGAATTCTAATCTGCAGAGCGCTCCGACATCGAATGCAAATATGCCAATACCTATTATAAACATGGCAGCATCCAATAAGACCACAAACTCAAAAAAGTAATGATCGACGCTCAAGGTATCGTAGAGATCATTGAAACATATCAAAAATACGGCTGGATCTTACGCCGTGTATTACTTACCAAGGCACTGTCCAAGAAACTTCACGACAGCACACATACACTTTTCGGCGATGTCGCGATCATCGATTCGGTGATCGACGCAGCATGGTTCTCACGTCCGCCAAAAAGCGGCGGTGTCGCCTGGGAAGTACGATATTTGGGAGATTTTCCGTTTGCTCTGCTTGAAAAGGTTGACGAAAGTGACAAAGAATTCGAAAATATACTTGGCGGTATTGAGGTTCGTCTTCGCGAAGCGGTCTCGGAAAAAACTTCTGCTTGACAAGTCTATTCCGTGATAGCAAACTTAACCCATTGAAATGATGATAAAGGAACTTGGCGGAAGGGTTGCTAGTGTCTGGGAAGGCTTGCGGCCTAACACAAAAAAAATGCTCGTCGGAGCATTGCAATCGAGCAATCCACCACAGACAAACACAAAAACCCCTAAATTCTCCTACGACGCTCACGCCGATTGGGAAGTCAGCCGTTTGCTGACCGCGCTTGATGAACAATCACGAAAAAAAGCAACCCGAAAGAATTCGACAAAATTAGCTGAGATCTCGCAGTTCGCGGACGCTTGCGCCCGCGTGCTTGAGGCACAATCTGCTTCGGCAGAGGTCTTTATCCAGCTCGCAGAACGCGTAATAAAGGAAAATAATTACAACCGTCTCGACAAACTCGCCGATACGTTAGTCGAGCGTTATTCGTCCGGCGAAATAGCCGAGATCGTCCGCCAGACCGAGTTGCCGCAGATCCGAGCAATCGCCTACGAAACCCTATCAATGCTGCCTATCCCGGCGATCTTGCCGCTTCTCGATGATCCATTGTATGCTGAGATCGCCGCAGGAGCACTCGAACAAAAAGCCTACGAATTCGATTCCGAAGAGGCCCGCGATATTCTCGACCAGCTCGATGCCGAAAGCACACTCGCAGATCAATAAGTTTTCAGACTACTTTTAGGTTTTATTTGTTCGGTTTTTGTAGGACCTTTGTTTTTCCAAATCCCCAGCGAAATGGCGTCGGCAGCCATGCTACGCCGCCAATCCGAACCCCAAGATACATCATCGGCGCAAGAAATCGGTGGCCTTTTGCCCGAACACAATCGCAAAGCTGCCGGTCAGCAGCCTTTCTTTCCGCTTTTGTGCCGCCGAAATAATAGACCTTGTCATGCTCGACGCAGCAATCGTGATAATTGCCGTCAGGAAACAGCGAACAACCGTCACTCTTAAAATCCGCAGGCATCACGCGAACTGGAGCAACCTGTCCAAATATGGATGCGGACAAAACAACGGTGAATAAAAGTGCTACAGGCAATTTTAAAGATCTTTTGATCACTTTCATCATTAGCTCGCTGAGATCGATTCCTTATGTGCCGGTTTTAAGCGGTTGGGATACATCGGAAACTTTGACGTGATCTCGGCAACCTCTCGTCTGACCCGCATCTTCACTTCTTCCGATTCCGGCTCGTGAATGATCGACGCAATCATTTCGCCGATCAACTTCATTTCCGCTTCTTTCATGCCACGGGTTGTAAGTGCAGGAGTTCCCAAACGAATGCCCGATGCGACAAAAGGCTTATTCGTATCGAACGGGATCGTGTTCTTATTGACTGTGATATGCACGTCCTCCAGGGCTTTTTCAGCGACCTTGCCGGTAATGCCTTTTCCGTCCATAAAAACATCAACCAAAAGTAAATGATTGTCCGTCCCACCGGAAACTAGCCGCAAACCCGTTCCGCTTAGTGTGTCGGCAAGCACTTTGGCATTAGCAATTATCTGTTGCTGATAAATTTTAAAATCGCCACGCAAAGCCTCTCCAAATGACACAGCTTTAGCCGCAATAATATGAACGAGCGGACCGCCTTGAACGCCCGGAAAAACGCTGCGATTGACGTCTACAGCAAATTCCTCGCGACACAATATCAAACCGCCACGCGGCCCTCGCAGCGTCTTATGTGTAGTCGTCGTGACGAACTCACAGTGCGGCACCGGCGAAGGATGCAACCCAGTCGCGACCAATCCCGCAATATGAGCAATGTCAGCCATTACCTTTGCCCCAACGCTGCGTGCTATCTCGCCGATGCGTGCAAAATCTATCGTTCGCGGATAAGCCGACGCACCGCAGATAAGTAACTTCGGTTTGCTCTCTTCGGCGATCTTTTGCAGTTCATCGTAGTCGATCTGCTCAGTGTCTTTATTAACGCCATAATCAGCGACCTTATAATTGATGCCCGAAAAATTGAGCGGATGCCCGTGCGTCAAATGTCCGCCATGCGAGAGGTTCATTCCCAATATCTGATCACCATGATCGAGCTCCGTCATCAAAACAGCCATATTTGCCTGCGCACCCGAATGAGGCTGCACATTGGCATGCTCGGCGCCGAAGATCTGTTTCGCACGATCAATTGCCAAATTCTCAACGACATCTGCAAATTCGCACCCGCCGTAATAGCGCTTCGCAGGATAGCCTTCGGCATACTTATTCGTAAAAACCGTGCCCATCGCCTGCAAAACTGCCTCGGAAACAAAATTCTCCGACGCAATAAGCTCAAGCCCGTTCGTCTGTCGCCGCACTTCATTATCAATAGCTTCGCTGACCATCGGATCAACTTCTGAAATGTTCTCTGTAAAAAATTCGCTCATAGAAAAATAATATATGTTTTCGACTACTGAATCATCGACCCAAATTCGTTTTCATCAATTACAGCAACGCCGAGGCTTTCCGCCTTGGTCAATTTTGACCCGGCATCGCTACCGGCAACAACAAAATCTGTATTCTTGCTGACTGATGAAGAGACACGTCCGCCGCGTTCTTCGATAAGTTTTGCCGCGTCGTCGCGGGTGTAATTTTCTAGTTTACCGGTGAGGACGAATGTTTTGCCGACAAAACGTTCGTCGAGCGCAGCGGTTGAGGCTTCGTCCATTTCCATTACGACGCCGAAAGATTTTAAACGAGCAACGAGATCGACATTTTTCGGATCGCGCATCCATTCGTAAACGCTCTCGGCGACGGCAAGGCCTATTTCCGGAATGTCATCAAGCTCCTCGACCGACGCTTCGGCCAAACGGTCGATCGACCGAAAATGTTTTGCCAGCAGCTTTGCATAACGCTCGCCAACGTGGCGAATATCAATACCGTAAAGCAGTCTTTGAAGTCCGCGTGTCTTGCTGGCTTCGATCTGTTCGATCAGATTTGTACCGGATTTGACCGCCATGCGGTCGAGCGAAGCGATCTGCTCAACAGTTAAATTGTAAAGATCGGCAACGTCGCTGATCGTGCCATTTTCGACAAGTGTATTGATCAAAACTTCACCGAGGCCCTCGATATCCATCGCTTTTCGGGAAGCAAAGTAACCAAGGCGTCCTTTGATCTTAGCCGGGCAATCAGAATTTATACAACGGCGAACCGCTTCACCTTCCGGCCGCACAGCATCAAATCCGCAAACCGGACAACTCTTCGGGAAATCGAATTCTGTCTCGCTGCCGTCACGTTTAGACGGGACATTTTGCAGCACTTGCGGTATGATCTCGCCGCTCTTTTCGATCAGCACCCAGTCGCCTATCTTCAAATCCAATCGTTTAATTTCATCCTCGTTATGAAGCGAAGCGCGCGCGACGGTAGTGCCTGCAAGCAAGGTTGGTTCCAGATGAGCAACAGGCGTTAATGCACCCGTGCGGCCAACCTGGATGCCGATTCCAAGGAGTTGTGTCGTAGACTGTCGAGCCGGATATTTGTATGCGATGGCCCATCGCGGTGCCTTTGTAGTCGTTCCAAATTCGTCCTGTAACGCTGTCGAATTTACTTTTATGACAACGCCGTCTATCTCGTAGTCGAGGCCGTCGCGTTTTGTTTCTATTTCGGCAATAAAAGCAGCTATTTCATCAAAATTCGCACACAACTGGTGGTGTGGATTTACGTTAAAGCCATTGCGTTTGCACCACGCAAAAACCTCTGAATGTGTCGTGAACATCTTCTGGTTTCCGGTAAACGCGTCATACGGAAACATATCCAACCGCCGCGACGCCACAATCGCTGAATCGAGCATCCGAAGTGTGCCCGAAGCCGAATTTCGCGCGTTAGCGAAAGTCTTTTCACCCTGCATCTCAAGCTCGGCATTGATCCTGGCAAACTGTGACCGCGAGAGAAACACTTCGCCGCGCACTTCCGCATGTTTCGGGGCGTCAACTTTTAACCGCAGAGGAATTGTCTTGATTGTCTTAACGTTTTGCGTCACTTCGTCACCGGTTTGCCCGTCGCCGCGAGTCGCTCCAGTGACAAGAATTCCATTTTTATAATGCAGCGACACGCTCAAGCCGTCGATCTTCAGCTCAGCAACATATTCGAGTTTCCTTCCCTCTGCCAGTTTTTCGCAGCGTTCGGTAAAAGCTTTCAGATCGTCAAGATTATACGAATTATCGAGCGACATCAGCGGCACGTTGTGGGTAAATGGCTTTAGTGAGTCAGCCTTGCCGCCGATTCGCTGTGTCGGGCTGTCGGGTGTGATCAACTCCGGTTGTTCGGATTCAAGTGTCTTCAAACGTTCGAGAAGTTGATCAAATTCAAAATCCGATATTTCCGGCGCGTCTGACTGGTAATAAAGGTCGTTATGCAGGTTGATCTCCGCTCTCAGGTTTTCGATCTCTTTTTGAATCTTTGAACTCATACAACCAATAACTAACCCATAAACTCCGCGATCAAACGATGGAAATGATGCGTTCCCTGTTCACGGGTTGGCGAATAGCGGCCATGTGAATAGAACCGCGAACGAATGCCCTTTTGAACGCTCTCGACGACGGCTTCATCTTCCAATTCAACGGAATGGAGATCGGCCCCCGCGCCTTTGTCCATCAGTGATTCGTCACGGACGTAAGTCAAAAATTCGACCACGCTTTTCGATGGTGTGATGGGCATGACGACATTCACCGAGATTCCCCATGGATAAAAATTGAACATTAGATTAGGAAAAATAAATAAATATTTAGCAGCAACTTCACCTGCATCGTCAAAGCCAATTTGCAGGCTCGAATAACGAAATGTGTCGGTCGTATAACTGCTGTAATCGACGACCTCATTCAAGCCATGATGCACAAATGGAATATGAAAACCCTCAAGATAATTTTCGCAATACAAAGCCCAATGAGCGTCAACCTCGTACTCTTGTGTGGCCGTGAGTCGCAGGCCTTTCGGTTCAATATCTTCGAGCCGTGCGGCGGCATCAACAAACGCCTCAAACGTATCAATGGGATCAATCGAGGCAAACACAAAACCGCCGCTCGCAGCAAGAGACAGTTGCCGCAAATTATCGCTTTCAACTGGAAAATTCTGGACGCCTTCAAACTCCGGCATAGACAGGAATTTGCCATCGAGTGAAAATCGCCTTCCATGATAAGAGCAGCGGATCAATTTAGCATCACATGGCTCTTCGACAAGTATTTTCCCTCGATGCGTGCAGACATTTGAAAGACACGCGAGCGATTCTTCGGTTTTCACGAGTAAAACAGGTTCGTCCAAAAATCCGGGCAATATAGTCAAAGGTTTCAGGCCGTCAAACTCGCATACGTGGCCGAGGAACTGCCACGAATGTGCGAATATTTTCTCTTTCGATATCTCGAAATAACGCTCATCCGTATAAAAATCGGACGCAAGTGTCTTTGCCTTTCGAATGTCGGGATCTATCTCAAAAATGGACATCGTCAACCTTTAAATAACAAAAATGCGGGCCGCTCATCATCACGCCTAAATCCTCTCACGATCAAACCATCACGAAACGCAGCTTCAAACTCTCCACGAATTCGTGTTTGTTCGGCTAATGCCTCCGACGGCGACGATTCGACCAGTCCGAGCCAGTCGTTCATGATCTCTATCTCTACCGCCAGCTCACTATCCTCAACAAAGTTTCCGCCTGAAGCCAGTATTTCGACTTTCGCACTTTCCAAATGCCATTCTGCGAATAGACGATCACTGGCGAGGCCGATTTTATTATTGGCGGTCGCATAGTCCGTTCCATAAAAATTCGGCTGGTATTCGCATACGATGGCGCCGAGTTTTTCGAGATTGAAATAAGCGTTTCTTGCCTTAACAGGCTCAAATGTCCACTTAATATATTTCACGCCCTCGGCCAAAGCGCATGTTCGCTGAGCCCATTTTAATTTAGCACCGATGCCGTAGCTCTGATATTCCTGCCGGACGCCGGTCATGTGAGAGTAAAAGGCACGTTCGCCACGCAAAAAAGCCGGAACGCTCAGCACAAAACCTGCTAATCTCTCACCGTCATATGCTCCGATCACAAAACCGCCAGCGTTTTTTGTCACCACAAAATGCCGTACCGGCGACAATTCCGCCTCGGGCAGAGCAAAAACCTCCCGCTGGATCTGCACGCACTCGGCCAGATCATCAAGCGTCGTACATTCGCGAATTTCCAGCTCATTTTCCATTAAAAACCAACCGTAATTTGTTCAAATGCTATCAAATGTCACGCCGAAACGCGAAAAATACCTTAACTTTTTACCCTTTGATTTGTTATCCTTATAGTGGCTGTTCAATGCCCGTTCCCATTTTCCCCGATACGAAAAAATGACTCCGCAGACAGACCTGGAAATAACTGGAAGTTTCTACGCGCATCCGTTGGCCGAACTTATCACCGAGATAATGCAGGCCCGGCTTAACGGCAGTCTGCGCGGAACCGATAAGGAAAAGAAATGGATCGTATATTTCAAAAAGGGCAAGGTTGTTTTTGCCGTCTCAAACGCAAGAAATGCACGTTTGTTTGACATTTTGATGCGGCGAAATCGATTGACAAAAAACGAGGTTGCCGCGATCCCTAATTTCTCGAACGACTTTGAATTGGCCGCTCATCTGGAAAACAATAAATTACTGAGCAAAGCCGATTGCGATCAGCTATTTGCCGAACAGATCCAGGAGATCATTGTTGATGCACTCTCATGGAATTCGGGCGACTGGACGTTCAGCTCGCTCGCTCGTATTCGCGACGGATTGGCCTTTGACATAAACATTCGGCAGTTACTGATCAATTATACTCGCTGTTTGCCCGTCGACATCGTTTTGGGCCGATTCCGCAGTTTGGATGAAGGATTTATCTGTTCTGAGGAATCGGCTACCGATCTCAACCTTGACGCAGAAGAGGCGTTTATTCTTTCGAGAGCTGAAGAAACAGAACTGTCAGCAGCTGATCTGGTGAGTATGGCAGCAATGAAAGAATCGCGTGCGCTCCATGCGATGTATACACTCTGGACCGGAGGATTGCTGATTCGCAAGAACTGGCGGCCGGCATTTGACGCAAACCATGTGGCTGCGATGAAAGGCGCTCGCCTTGAACTAAAACGGGAGGCCAAATTTGCGAATATTCCTCAGCCAGTCGTGGAAATTACGAAAGAGGATCCCGCCGTCAAGGCTCCGGAAAAAGAAACCGACATCGCGATCTCGATCGAAG
>JANMDA010000401.1:0-5612 GCA_031376085.1 Chloracidobacterium sp. | reverse complement strand
GCCGAAGCGTCGGCAAGCCGTCTGCCGCGAGTATCGCTCCGAGAAATGCGAACGGCAACGCAAACAGCGTATGCTCGAACTTGATCATCGCGAGCGTGGTTTTTAGTTTTTGCCAAACAGATGCCATCAGATACGAGAATCAAGATTCTAGCATAATTACTAACACGCCGCGTCACGCGGTAGAATGAACCGATGCCGAGCGGAAAAACTCACGATTTTATCACGATTACTCTTGCCGTTCCGGCATTTGCAGCCACTTATGCGGCGACAAAAAGCCTCTCAATGGCTGCCATTATGGCCGTTGCGTTCGTATTTGGCGGGTTGATGTTCGGCCCCGATCTGGACACGGTTTCACGGCAATATTCGCGTTGGCTGATGTTTCGATTTATATGGTTTCCCTACCGTAGATTTTTCAAGCACCGCTCGCGTTTTTCGCACGGGTTGATCTTCGGAGCATTTGGTCGAGTCGTTTATTTTATGGGCGTTTTGACGATGATCGCGTTTGCGGCTGTTTACGTTTACGCGAGTTATAATGGCGGAAGATTGCCAGGTTTGATCGAATTTTTAAGGGTTTGGCAGATGATCGGTGAATTTACGCGTTCAAATCTGGGCGAACATGTTTTGATCGTTGTTTTTGCCGGATTATGGTTTGGTGCAGCAAGTCACACGTTTACAGATATGGCCGGCTCATTCATAAAAACCGGCAGGATAGCGAAATTTCTCTAGTTTTTGTTGCCCGTGCGTGCGTTATGAAGCCGTTGAGCCTGCCGGCGGACGGCATCGGATACATTGCGGTTCTTCGAGAGTGCTATCAGGTCGCGAAGCTGAAGACGACTCATGATCGTGATCACATTTGCTATCGGTGTGCGAGGATTTCGAGCCAGGCTGTGCATTATGCCGTAGCTTCGCGACCATTGGCGGTTTGTTGCGAGCTGCCGAAGTATTTCTTCGGTGATAGAACGCATCGAGGCGATCGTTTCAACCTCCTGCTCGGTGATACGCGGATTATTGACAACGGCTGATGAGACGAGGCGATTTGGATCGCGGATGAGAATGTTGCGAGCTTCGCGGTCTCCTTTCATGCCGAGTTTGACGCGATCCTTTACGCCCATCTTCATGATGCGGTTGAGCATTGAAACCCGTTCGCTCGAGATCTCTTCATCTTCTTCCGCCTGAAGTTCGCCGAGTATCTTGCCGATCGCAGCTTTTCGCTGCTCTTCGGTTTCTTCGTAGATCTCCTCAATATATTCAAGGCTTAGCCACGAGTCATCGGTCTCGTGATCGGGAACCTCGATATGCTCGGCAAGAAGGATCGCATCCTCTATGCTCATTCCCGAGCCGTCGAGATCGGCGGCAAACTCGGCCTGTTCGAGAAATTCCGCTGCTGCTTCCTTGCCCTGTGCACGAAGCTCGTTAGCGATCTGCTGTGCTCCGCGTTCTTTTTCAAAGAATTCGCGTCTCGTCTCGGCAGCACGGCGTTCGGCTTCGGGCGTTCGATGTGGATTGCCGATGATCGCTTCGATGATCGCCGGATTTTGGATCAAAAGCTGCTGGTTGAGCGAGATCAGCTCGAGCAGCCCGCCGTTTTGTGTCGAAGCTGCAAATCGTGCGATCGCTGTGGCGGGCGTTCGCACATTTAGGATAATTGCCTCGTGTATTGCGTGCGGTAGTTCACTTCGCGTAGCAAAATATGCCAAAACTCGCGGCGCTATCGCGATCGAACGCATCGTCGCATCAAGTCCGTCCGTATTTTGCGCAGCAAGCGCGGCAAGAGCGTTGTCTTTTAATTCGACGTCGGTGCCTTCGGAAAATGTAACCAGAACTTCGAGCAGATCAATTTCGGGCAGAGGCAGTAGAGAGCGCGAAGCGGCCAGTTGCGCGGGCCGTGGTGCAGACCCCTCGATAACGGCTTTTACTACGGGATTTGTCGAGGTTATCTCGAAATTCATAAATCAGCGGAGAACGGCTACAATTGGGAGTTTAATTACCGGTGTGTTCCGAGTGCGCGTAAAACAACACTATCTTAGCATATTAGCTGTATAATATTGACTAACCTCGGCGTCTGGCATAGTTTAAAAAGTCGGGGAATTTCAAATCTCGGCGTGCCGGATCACCATACTAATAAATTATTCTCATAGAACAATAATGATAAAAAACGAATTAGAAAAACTAATTTCGGACAATGGAGCGCTCGTCGGCGTGATTGGTCTCGGCTATGTCGGGCTGCCGCTAATCGCAGAATTCTGTCTTAAGGGATTTAACGCGGTCGGGTTCGAAGTCGACGAAACCAAAACTTCCGAGATCAATGCCGGCCGTTCATACATCGTCGATGTAACAAGCGAGACCGTCAAAAAATGCGTTGACGAAGGCAAACTCACCGCGACGACCGATTTTAGCAAGCTGGCCGATTGCGACGTTATAATTATCTGCGTCCCGACGCCGCTCAGAAAGACTAAAGATCCCGATATGTCATACATATTGACTGCCGGCGGCGAGATACAAAAATACATGCGTCGCGGCCAGTTGATCATCCTCGAATCGACGACCTATCCCGGCACGACGGACGAAGTTCTGAAGCCGATGTTCGAGCAAAAAGGATTCAAGCTCGACGAAGATTTTCTGCTCGCGTTCTCCCCTGAGCGTGTCGATCCGGGCAATCCGCAATTTCAAACGCACAATATTCCAAAGGTCGTGGGCGGCGTTTCGCCTGATTCGACCGAGATCGCCGCTTTGTTATACGGCCAGATCGTGGAACAGGTGCATGCTGTATCATCGGCCCGAGTCGCCGAGGCAGCAAAGCTTTGGGAAAACACTTTCCGGGCAATAAACATAGGCATGGCGAATGAGATGGCAAAGCTCTGCAACGCCCTCGGCATAGACACTTGGGAAGTCGTCGGAGCGGCTGCGACAAAACCGTTCGGCTTTATGCCGTTCTATCCCGGCCCGGGCATCGGCGGCCACTGCATACCGCTCGATCCGCATTATTTATCGTGGAAGGCACGACAGCACGGATTTGATTCCAAGTTCATCTCGCTCGCCGAGCAGGTCAATTCGAATATGCCTGCTTACGTCGTCGAACTCGCGACTAATGCTCTAAACGATAAAAAAAAAGCGGTCAACGGCTCGAAGGTCCTCATCCTCGGCGTCGCCTACAAAAAAGATATCGACGATATGCGCGAATCGCCTGCTCTATCAATCATTGATTTGTTGCGCGCCGATGGAGCCGATGTTTATTATCACGACCCGTTCGTTCCCGAGGTCACGTTCGATCACGCATACACCATCGGCGACGGCGAGCCGCTTTATAACAAAGAGCTGACCGATGAACTGATCGCTGACTCCGACTGCGTGATAATTTGCACCGAACATTCACCTGTTGATTACAGCCGTGTGTGTGAGTTGGCTTCGGTGGTTGTCGATACAAGAAATGCGTTGTCCAACGAATTGCGAAACGGCAGTAAGGCGAGGATTGTAAGACTTTAATTTTGTAGATTTTGTACGAAAGGAAACAAAATATGAATATGTACGACCCTGGACTTGACCACATATTACGCGGATTTCCGAATCTAGTAGTCGAACCAAAGCAGAAAGAATACAGGGTTTATCACCCGGCACAAAAGGGAAAAGGCTCTTTGTGGGTGGTAAAACAAAAAGAAGGTTACAGGATTGTTTCAACGGGCACGACTCACAGCCTTGATAGAGATATTGAAAGACTTACTGGAACACCAGGAAGCGAGATGTCAGATAGAAACCATAAATGGTGGAAGTCGGTAACCTTGCTGACCATGGATAAAATCTTCGCCCTTCTGGCAGAAAATAAATGATCAAAGTTCTCTTGATCGCCGGGGCTAGGCCAAACTTTATGAAGGTCGCGCCGATCTATGCTGAGATGAAACGGCGGACGGCGGAGTTTGAGCCTAAGATCGTCCACACCGGCCAGCATTATGATGCGGCGATGTCGGATGCGTTTTTTGACGATCTTGGGATGCCGAAGCCGGATATTCATCTAGGTGTCGGTTCGGCTTCTCATGCGGTGCAGACGGCGAAGATAATGACGGAGTTTGAACCGATTGTTATCGCGGAGAAACCGGATTGGGTAGTTGTCGTCGGTGATGTAAATTCGACGATCGCGTGTGCTTTGGTTTGCTCAAAACTCGGCATAAAGGTCGCTCATGTTGAAGCAGGTTTGCGTTCGCGTGACCGCTCGATGCCCGAAGAGATCAATCGTATTCTTACCGATTCCATCTCCGATCTGCTGTTTACGACCTCGCAGGATGCGGACGAAAATCTGAAGCAAGAGGGAATTCCCGCTGAAAAGATACGCTTTGTCGGCAATGTGATGATCGATTCGCTGCTCGAACATCTCAAGCTTGCCGAAAAGTCGAACGTGCGGCAGGAACTTGGCGTCGATGGTAAAGATTACGCGGTTCTTACTCTTCACCGTCCATCCAATGTTGATGACAAACAAACGTTTTCCGGCATTCTTGACGCACTGTTAGCAGTTGCAGAAAAGCTGCCGATCATCTTTCCTGTGCATCCGCGGACAAAGGCAAAGATCGAAGAATTCGATTTTGCCGATACAATAGCAAACTCAAATATCCGCCTTATCGATCCGCTTGGCTATCTCGATTTCATGCGGCTTTACAGCGGAGCAAAATTGGCTCTGACGGATTCCGGCGGCTTACAGGAAGAGACGACCGTCCTCGGCATTCCGTGCCTGACGCTGCGGCATAATACCGAACGCCCGATCACGATCGAGATGGGGACAAATGTTTTGGTCGGCACCGATCCGGAAAAGATAAAAGAGGCGGCATTCGATGTGCTTAACAATGAAACTTCTACAGCCAAGACAAATGTCCCGCCGCTCTGGGATGGTAAGGCTGCGGGGCGCATCTGCGATGAGCTTTTGAAATAAAAACCAACTGCGACATACACGAAAGGTGCTAAATTGAAGAAACTTCTTTTTAGCGCTTTTTCGTGTTTTTCGCGGCTAATTCTTTACTCGCTTTTTTCCATGGGATAGTCCGCATTTTTCCATGCGGCTGTTCCGCCTACGAGTGCGTAAGTGTTTGCGATTTCCTTTTTATTTAGTTCGAATGCCAGACCGGCACTCGTATGTTCGGCCGGTCAGGAACAATAGACGATTATCTTTTTCCCTTTCGGTATTTCAGAAAATCGCGTGTCAGGAGAACCGAACGGAATATTGATAGCTCCGGCGATGTGTTCCTGTTTATACGAAACATCAGGCCTGCTATCGATTATTACAGTTTTGCCCGCGTCATAATCTTGTTTTGCTTCTTCGAGCGTGATGCGCGGAACTTTGTCGGCACTCTCATATTTTACATATGGAACAGTGTCGGATTTTTGGCAGTCGGACTGAAATGCGAGGCCGAATACAGCCAAAGCCAGAACTAGAAAACGCATATCTTTAATCGGAATTCTACTTTTCACCGAATGCCTCCAATACCTCATCGGCGTGTGCCGCGACATCTACCTTGTCAAAGATCTTTGCGATCTTTCCATCGGTATCGATCAGAAATGTTTTTCGGTTCGTGCCCATATATTTTTTTCCGTACATGCTCTTTTCGCCCCAGACGCCGTAATCATTGACG
>JANMDA010000386.1:0-9974 GCA_031376085.1 Chloracidobacterium sp. | reverse complement strand
TTCCATTGTTCCGGAACGGAACATGAGTTTGGAAAGCGAAGGTAAACCTTTCAAACACATGGCCCTTCATCTTATTTTTCGATTACTGCGTGGAGCAGAATATGCGTTACAAAAAACATGGCCACGCCGCCAAAGACTGACATTGAAACAAGAGGACTCTTGCCTCCGTGATGATTAACTTCAGGTATGAGATCGCTTGCGGCCACATAAAGTGTGACGCCGGCCGATATAGGTAATGCAAATGCTACGGTGAATCCCAGCCTGGTTCCGATGAGATAATAGATCATCACTCCCAATATTGTTGTTGACCCGATCAGTGAAGTTGCGATCAACACGCCTCGTATGTCCTTCCCAGCAGCCATAACCATCGAGCCGACAGTGAATCCTTCCGGAAATTTGTGCAGAAAGACCGCGATGAAGACAAGAAATCCAATGCGAAGATCGATCTGGGCCGCCGCCGCAATTGATACGCCGTCGAAAAAGGTATGTATCAACAGTCCGCCGACTGCCGTATATGCCGATGATGTTGAGATCATTTCATCCGCGTGCATTTCTTCACCGAGATGGAAATGCGGTGCAATAGTATGTTCGAAAAACTGAGTTAATAGATACCCGGCCATGACAAGAAGCATTGGGGGATATAGGTCTTCGATTGTGAGGGGGGTAGCTTTTTGCCACAGAATTACTGATTCCGGAAGAATCTCAAAAATCGTTACCGCCAGCATAAACCCTGCTCCGAGCGCCAACAGATAACGAAGCAATCGCTTGTAATTATGATGAAGTCTCGATGGGAACAGGATCAGCCCGCCAAGGACATTCGCAAGGGCGGCAAGCAGGCCAAATATCAGGAGTTTGATAAATAAAGAATCCATTGTTGTTAGCGGTTCGTTACTATCCTATATCAGTGAAAAACAGAAACACAAAACAGTCGGCAGTTTCAAGAATAAGAGCTCGGGTGTGATTAAATGGGTGATTAAGGGTGATTAAGAATTATTCGCTTGACACGGTTTAAATTTTAGGCTTAAAATGCTTGAGTATTTGCAAAAGTCGGCATTGTTTTCCGGTCCCAAAAGTAAATTTCTAAAATATATGCTTAAGAGTGTTAAGCGCCAGACGAAAGGTGTTATTAAGTTGCTTGACTTTGATTTAGAGGCTTCAAGCGAATGAGTTTTTCCAGCGGTTGCCTGACATTAGCTAATAAAACCAGCCACATTTTCATTGATCTTTGAAAATATGCCGGAAATCGATGCCGAAAAAGCGCACCTGCCGGTCTTGCTCGATGAATCGCTTATTGTTTTACAGCCGCAGCGTGGAGGTCTTTTTATCGATGCGACGCTTGGGCTGGGCGGACATTCTGAAGCGATTCTGAACTCTTCGCCTGAGGCACGAGTTATTGGGATCGATCAGGATAAGGAAGCTCTGAACCTGGCAGAGAAAAGGCTCTCGAAATTTGGAAAGCGGGCAATGATCTTTCATGCGAATTTTTCCGAGATTAGAAAGATCGCTTCAGATGCCAAAGAGGGAAATCCAGACGGAATACTGGCTGATCTTGGAGTTTCGTCACTCCAGTTTGACAGTGAAAAACGCGGATTTAGTTTCCGGTTCGATGCTCCGCTCGATATGCGAATGGACGTCGACGCTGAAAAACAAAATGCAGCAGAATTGCTGGCGACAACAAATCAGGATGAGTTGGCAAATATTATATATAAGTACGGTGAAGAGAGGGCTTCACGCAAGATAGCACGGTGGATCATTGAAAAAAGGGAAAGCGGTAATCCGATAAAGACCACATTCGAACTTGCCGATCTGGTCAAAAGGGCGGTCAGGACTAGTAAAAAGGATAAAATCCACCCGGCAACCCGAACTTTTCAGGCATTACGAATTGCTGTAAACGGCGAACTTGATATTTTAGAGCAATTTATTTCCGACTCGGTCGATCTTTTGAAAACTAACGGCGTTTTGGCGATCATCACTTTCCACTCACTGGAAGATCGCATTGTAAAACAAACCTTTCAGCGTCTTGCGGGCAAGTGCCAATGTCCGCCGCGAATACCGCAATGTGTTTGTGGAGCCATAAAAAAAGTTGAAGTACTGACCCGCAAACCGGTTTTGCCGTCTGAGAAAGAACTGAAAGAAAATCCACGCTCACGAAGTGCAAAGCTGAGAGCGTGCCGCAAATTATAAAAATTAGTTGGGATTTATTTGCCTTCCGGAGGATGTCCATGAATAAGAGAAATCAAACACGGCCTGCAAGAGTAAGGGCCAAACAGGAACAATCCAGTTCATCGCGCGTGCGAACGTATCTATTAATGTTTGTCTGTGCTTCGACGCTGGTTTGCGGTTTTTTCTTTGCCGCACGTCAGCATTTCTCATCTATGGACTTTGGCATGAAAAATTCACGCCTTCGGAAGCAGTTAGATGAATTGGAATCCGAGAAGCGCCGTCTACTTCTGGCCCGTGAAATCTCACTCTCGCCGTCCGAAATAAAAAAGGCGGCGAAGAAGACTGGTTTGATGACTTCCGCACCTACGCAATCCGAGGTTGCACAAGTTGTATCGACAACTAAAGAAAAAGCTATTCCGCCTCAAGTTTCAGAGGCAAAGTCGATGGTCGTAAAGACTGCGGCCGTCTCGCCCGTCCAAACTGCCACTACTGCCAGCTATATCAAGACTGATAAGGCTGGAAAGCAAGCTAAACCAAAGACCTCAAACGATTGATCGGCAGAAGAAAGACGTCTAACACATGAGAACCGGGAAAAAAGCAAAAAGGAAAGATCTTCGTCAGGTGGCTTTCACCCGATTCATGCTCGTAGTGGCCGTTTTTGTTTTGTGGATCGGCGGTATCGGCGCGCGGTTGGTCAATCTTCAGATCACGCAACATGCGTGGCTGAAAGAGCGTGCCACAGATATAAGGCAAGACATGAAACAGACGCGAATGCTTCGCGGGACGATTTTTGACCGTAATAATAGAACCTTGGCAATGAGTCTTAGAGTCAAGACGCTGTATGCAGATACGACCGAGATGACGGATACCGCTGCCGCAGCTAAAACAATTGCAAAAGCCCTCAATCTCAACGCAAATCAGATCGCAAATCAACTAAAGCAAGGCAAGGATGCCAATAAGCGGTTTGTTCCTATCGCTAAGAAGCTTGACGAAGATGTTGCGCAAAGGATCAATAAGGCCTTAGACACGCCTGATGTTAAAAAGGCCGACCTGCCAAATTTTACGGGCCTACATTGGAGAGACGACCAAAAGCGAAGTTATCCTTACCAGACGATGGCTGCTCAAGTCGTAGGTTTCAGCAACGCGGAAGATGACGGACGTGCCGGCATCGAACAGTCGAAGGACGATGTTCTGCATGGAGTCATTGTAAAGAAACTACAGGAACGCGACCGTCTGGGACGTGTTTACGACGAGACGACAGTAGAACGCGAGGAGCCGAGCGATATTGTTCTGACCCTTGATTCTGCTTATCAATATATAACCGAACAGGCGCTTGAAAACGGAGTCCGAGCAGCGCAGGCCAAATCAGGAATGGCGATCGTGATCAATCCAAAAAATGGCGAGATACTTGCACTTGCGAATTATCCGACGTTTGATCCAAATACCATAAACGAAGCCGCTGCTGAAAATATCGGGAACAAGGCGATTCAGTCGGTGTATTTTCCGGGATCGGTTTTTAAGATCGTTGCTTACGGTTCAGCTCTGGAGAAGCATTTGTTTTCGCCGGAAGATAAGATCGATGCGGGCAACGGTTCCATAACAATCGCAGACCATAAATTTTCCGATCATCACACTGGACAGATGAGTTATTCCGAAGCTCTTGCACACTCAAGCAACGTCTGTGCGATCAAAACCGGAATGAAAGTTGGCCGCGAGGATTTTTCGTCAATGATTCGAAAATTAGGCTTTGGAAGTAAAACCGGAATAGAATTGCCGGCTGAAACTCAGGGCATCGTTCGAGCGGTGGATAAATGGAATGGCGACTCACTGGCTTCGATGTCGATAGGCTACGAAATCAGTGTGACGGCGTTGCAAATGGTCACTGCTTTTGCGACGATAGCAAACAACGGAGTTCGGAGCCAACCGCACATTGTTAAGGAAATTCGCCACCTCGATGAAAAGCCTGCAATCGTGACGCAACCCCAGCAAACCCAAATAATTACGGCTGAAACGGCGCAAAATCTGAGAACGATGCTGCGGCAGGTTGTCTTGGACGGGACAGGCCGCAGGGCGCAACTGAACGGGTATAGTGTTGCCGGAAAGACCGGCACGGCATGGAAGTTTAATGCGAAGACGAAATCAGTCGATTCGTCCAAATACGTCTCATCATTTATAGGCATGGCACCGGCCGATAATTCCGAGATCGTTGTCGGAGTTGTGATGGATGAGCCAAAGGTCGGATCTCGCGACGGCGGGATGGTTTCGGCACCAGTTTTTCGCGAGATCGCCCAGCAAATCCTGACCGAGATGAACGTCGCTCCGGATTCGCAGATTAAGCCTGAAACTTTGGTCGCAAAAGACATTCCTGAAGCGCCTTCGAAACAAATAAAAGACAAACCTGCGAAAGAAACAACCGACAAGAAATCGGCTGACACAAAAGCTGACGCTAAAACCGAGACGAACGCAAAACCAAAAACGACGCAGCCGCCTGCGGGAAAAGATAAGCAAGATAAGCCTGTTAAAAAAACAAACGAGAAGAAATTCCCTGATTCAGGCAAGCTTACGGCATTGCTGCAACAGCGATTTGAACTTAGATATTTAGTATGGATAGACAAAAGCAACTTTGAAACTTGAAACCGCTATTGAATATATGAATGCAGCCGCGCCCGATCTTGATCCCGCTTTGCGTCAACGCGAAGTGGGTTCTTTTGCTATCGATTCACGGACGTGTAAAGTCGGCGATGTTTTTTTTGCACTATCCCAACCGGATTATCGCAACAACGGATTTAACGGTGATTTTGAAGATTCTACAAAGTATGTTCCTGATGCTTTTGCAAAAGGAGCGTCCGCTTGCGTTGTCCGTAAAGACAGATTTGAAGAGCATAGATCTCAACTCGATCAATACCGCGACCGTTTGATCTTGGCTGATGATGTGATCGCAGCGTTTCAGCGGCTTGCTCACGGAGTCTATCGCGAATGGAATAAGCCGGTAATAGCGATAACGGGAAGCGCCGGGAAAACGACTGCGAAAGAGTTGACCGCTCATGTTCTCGAATCGAGCGGGAGAAAAGTGCTTCGCAACATCAAGAATTACAATAACGGCCTCGGCCATCCGCTGACCGTTTTGAAGTTGGCTTCTGATCCGAGCTATGACGTTGCCGTTCTCGAGATGGGCATGTCCACGCCGATGAATGAGATACAGCGTCTCTGTAGCATTACTCCGCCAGACGTTGCAGTTGAGCTAAATGTTTTGCCGGTTCACGTCGAGCATCTTGGCACAATTGAAAACGTAGCAAAGGCAAAGGCCGAACTTGTAGAAGGAATGAAAGCAGGCGGTACTGCCGTTCTAAATGCAGACGATCCACATGTCGCCGAAATGCACTGGCTGAGCAAAGGCCGCACTATCACATACGGAATCCAAAACGAGGCAGATGTGCGAGCAGAGAATATCAGATTTGAACGCTTCGGCGAGACGCAATTCACGCTTGTTGCCGGTGAGGCTTCGGCAGATGTGAAATTTCCTCTCAACGGAAAGCACAACATTCTGAATGGATTGGCGGCAGCGGCGGTTGGCCTCAACTTTGGCATGACCGTCAAAAAGATTGCAGAGAGTTTACAGACGGTTGCACCTCCACCTCAACGCGGCGAGGTTTTGCATTTTAAGGATGGATTTACTGTAATCAACGACTCGTATAATTCGAATCCCGCAGCGCTGATGTCTATGGTTCAAACATTGGTCGATGGGTCGGCAGGCCAGCGCAAGATTGTAGTAGCAGGTGAAATGCTTGAACTGGGAATTGGTGAGGTCAAGATCCATCGCGAAACTGGAGAAGAGATCGCAAACAGCGGCGTCGATATGCTGATCGGCGTTCGCGGGTTGGCTACACACTTGGTTGAAGGAGCACGTTATTCCGGTCTTGCGGCGGCAGTATTTGTTGAAGATTCAGACGCGGCAGGCGAACTGCTTTTTCGAACTGTTACTGATGGTGATGTAATTTTAGTAAAAGGCTCGCGCGGCGTTCGGACTGAGAAAGTGATTGAGAAATTGTTGGAGAAATTTGATTTGGAGGATAAGGGCAGCGATTAGAAAATAGAATTTAGAAAGTTGATTTCAAATCTAAAATCTAAAATCGCAATCTAAAAAAAAGAAGATGCTCTACTACATCCTCTATCAAATCCTTTTTAAACAATACGGTGCAGAATCCGATTCTCCCTATTTTTACAAAGTCCTGAATGTAATCCAATACGTTACTTTTCGGACCGCAATTGCTGCAATTACAGCGCTTTTAATATCATTGATTCTGGGCAGAAAAGTGATAAGAAAGTTGTCCGATCTGAAATTTGGACAGGAGATCCGTGAAGAGGGTCCCGCATCGCATCAGGAAAAGAAAGGCACTCCTACAATGGGCGGAATCCTGGTCATTGGATCGGTTTTTATATCGACAGTTCTTTGGGCGAGGCTCGACAGCCTTTATCTTTGGCTTGCTGTCGGGGCGACTATGTTGTTCGGAATAGTTGGTTTTGCCGACGACTATATAAAGATCGTAAAGAAGCGAAGCCTCGGGCTGACCGGAAAGCAGAAACTCGTCGGGCAACTGATCACGGCGGTTTTAATTTGGGGAGCTTTATGGTGGTGGGGAAATTATCCGTGGAATTTGAGCGTCCCTTTTTTCAAGGATACGGCCTTGCCGTTAGGAACAACTGTTATTCCGGCAGGCGTTTATCTGCTCTTTATGGTCTTTGTTCTGCTTGGATCGTCGAATGCGGTGAATCTTACGGACGGACTCGACGGCCTTGCGATCAGTGTTACCTTTATCGCAATGTCGGCTTTGACCGGCCTCACCTATCTTGCGAGCGACGCACGTTGGGCTGAGAGACTAGATTTGACGCACAATCCGGCTTCGGCGGAGTTGACGGTATTTTGCGGCGCGATGGCCGGAGCTAGCCTTGGATTTTTGTGGTATAACGCGCCGCCGGCTGATATTTTTATGGGCGATGTCGGAAGTCTCGCAATCGGCGGAGCTCTCGGAACCATTGCTATTCTGACAAAGCAGGAATTTTTGCTGCCATTCATCGGCGGTGTTTTTATTCTCGAAGCCGTATCGGTGATGCTACAGGTTTCGGTCTTCAAATTGACGAAACGCAATGGGCAGCCAGGAAGGCGTGTTTTCAAGATGACGCCGCTTCATCATCATTTTGAGATGTCCGGCTGGAAGGAGCCGAAGATTGTTTTTCGTTTTGTGATCGTTGCTGTTTTATTCGCTTTGTTGAGTCTGTCGACGCTCAAGCTGCGATAGATACCAGTGTCTCATTTGTTCCGTTCCACTCGCGATGGAACAAATGGAACAAAGTGGAACAAGTTTTTAATGCTGATCGAAGGAAAAAAATCCTTAGTTTTAGGTGCCGGGAAATCGGGTGTCGAATCGGCACGTTTCTTGGCGGAACGCGGCGGCGTTGTTGCTCTGCATGATAAAAAGCCGGTGGAAGAATGGTCAGACGCGGCTCGCTCTTTGAAGGAAAGTCACAACATCGGCCTTATGTGCGGTGACATTCCTTCGTGGTTGCTCGACCAGATCGATCTGGTCGTTATATCGCCTGGAGTTCCGAGGAGTACGATACCGGCACGATATGTAGATCGAAAAGACGGCGAGGTTATTGGCGAAGTCGAGCTTGCTTACAGATTTTTGAAAGGACGCGTCGTCGGTATCACCGGCTCGAACGGCAAAACGACGACGACTGCACTGATAAGTGAATTGCTGAAAAACACCGGTATCAAAACGCAGGTTGGCGGGAATATTGGGACACCATTGTTGAGCCTGACCGAAACTTCGACGGATGAAACGTGGACGGTTGCTGAGTTGTCGAGTTTTCAGCTTGAGACGATCAAGGATTTTCGGCCGCACGTTGGTATTTGCTTGAATGTCACGCCGAATCATCTCGACCGTTACGATTCGTTTCAGGATTATGCGGTTGCGAAACACCGTATGTTTATGAATCAGACGACTGAAGATACTGCGATCCTGAATGCTGATGACGAGATCACAGCAAGTTGGGCAAGCGGGCTGAAGGCAAAGGTCGTGATGTTCAGTGTCAAAAGGGAACTCGATGAAGGATTTTTTTTACGCGGGAACGAACTCGTTTGCCGTGCAAATGGTGTCGAGCAAATATTAACGACGCGTGATGACATTTTTCTTCGAGGGTTGCATAACGTCGAGAATGTATTGGCCGCGTTTGCTGCCGGTATAATATGCGGTGCTTCGCCGGAGTCGATGCGTGAGACGGTGAAAGAATTCAAGGGCGTCGAGCACCGTATTGAATTTGTTGTCGAGATCGATGGAGTGAAGTTTTACAACGATTCAAAAGCGACATCTGTCGATGCGGCCTCAAAGGCTCTTGAAGCTTTGAGTGGCGGCAATGGCAAGACAATTTTGATACTCGGCGGTCGCGGAAAAAATGCACCGTATGCTCCGCTGATCGATTTGATCGAATCGTCTGTTCGCTCGCTGATACTTGTGGGCGAAGATGCGGACAATATCGAATCTCAATTGTCGGGATATGCCGATATTTTACGGGCCGATTCGATAGATGATGCGGTTAAAAAAGGTTTTGAAACTGCAATGGCCGGCGACGCGGTGCTTTTGGCACCGGCTTGTGCGAGTTTTGATATGTTCAAGAGTTTTGAGGAACGCGGAGAGGTCTTCAAGGCTGCGGTACGTCGGCTGAGTGAGGCGGCAACGGCCGGAAGCGGAATTTGAGATCTGAGATTTGAGATCTAAAAAATGGTTGAGGAAAATCGCATAGACTGGTTCATGTTCGGCATTGCTGCCACGCTTGCTCTTTTTGGCGCGATGATGGTGTACAGCGCCTCTGCGATGTTCTCGCTTAAGGAAACTGAGAGCAACAGCCAGTATGTTTATTTTTACAAACAGATAGCGTTTACCATCCTCGGCCTCATCGCGATGTACGTCGTCAGCCGGATCGATTATCACATTTTTCAAGAGCCGTGGGTTGTTTACGGCATAGCTGCGGTTACTGTAGTTTTGCTGCTGGCAGTTTTTGCTTTTCCGCCTATCAATGGAGCGCGAAGATGGATCAGGCTCGGCGGATTTTCGTTTCAGCCTTCGGAGCTTACAAAGATCGCACTGCCTGTCTTCCTGGCGTATTACTTAACAAAAAAAGAAGAATTCGTTGGCAGTATTCGCGAAACTGTTTTGCCTTGTCTCCTGGGTTTGGGAGTGCTCGGCGGGCTGGTGTTTTTAGAAAAAGACCTCGGTACCACTATCGTATTATGCGCCATCTTCGCGACAGTATATTTTGCAGCAGGGGCGCGGCTTATTCACATATTGACAGTGGCTGGTGGTATGGCCGTTGGAGTTGCAGTTGCAATCTTTGTTGCTCCGTTTAGAATGCAGCGGATGATGGCATTTCTCGACCCATATAAATATGCGGATGACGAGGCCTATCAGGTCGTGCAATCACTGTATGCCATCGGATCGGGTGGCGTGTTCGGGGAGGGTTACGCAAAAGGACATCAAAAGCTGTTCTACCTCCCGTATCCGTATTCGGATTTTATTTTTTCGGTCATAGGGGAAGAGCTTGGATTGGTTGGAACGCTTGGCGTTGTGATCATTTTTGGATTGTTGCTGTGGCGAGGCGCCCGTGCAGCCGTGTTGGCACCTGATAGGTTTGGGAATTTGTTGGGTATAGGAATTATTACGGGTATTATCGTGCAGGCGCTTTTTAATATCAGCGTTGTGACGTCAATGTTGCCGGCGAAGGGCATACCACTTCCGTTAATCTCGTATGGCGGC
>JANMDA010000350.1:0-8580 GCA_031376085.1 Chloracidobacterium sp. | reverse complement strand
CCGCCGGCGTTTGACTGGAAGATTCCCATCAACACACCTGAGACGGTCACACCTGCCAACAGGCCGCCTAAGACTTCAGGGCCGAATGTGAAACCAACGATCACTGGCGTGATAAGAGCAATCGCTCCCGGCATGAGCATTTCGCGCAGGGAAGCTTTTGTCGAGATAGCGACGCATTTATCGTATTCCGGTTTTGCTGTGTAATCCATAATGCCCGGAATTTCGCGGAACTGGCGGCGAACTTCCTCGACCATGTCCATCGCGGCTTTACCTACTGCTTGAATGCAAAGAGCGGAGAAAATGAACGGTATCATTCCGCCGACAAACAGGCCGGCCAGCACGTTTGCTTTGTAAATATCGATTCGATCAATGCCTGCAATGCCGACAAACGCCGCGAACAACGCCAATGCCGTCAACGCCGCCGAAGCGATAGCAAAACCTTTTCCGGTTGCTGCTGTCGTGTTGCCGACCGCATCGAGATTGTCCGTCCGCTCACGAACTTCGGGCGGTAACTGGCTCATTTCCGCGATACCGCCTGCGTTGTCGGCGATCGGCCCGAATGCGTCGATAGCCAACTGCATCGCAGTCGTCGCCATCATGCCTGCGGCGGCAATAGCAACGCCGTATAATCCGGCGAAGTAAAAAGAAAATACAATTCCACCTGCGAGCGTCAAGATCGGAATCACAGTCGATTTCATACCGACGGACAAACCGCCAATGATGTTAGTCGCATGGCCGGTTGACGATTGCCGGACGATCGACAGCACAGGCTTTTTGCCCATCGCCGTGTAGTATTCGGTAACGATGCTCATTATCGCACCGACAACCGTTCCGACAATGATCGCGAAGAACACGCCCCATTTATTGAATGACGTCGAGCGCAGCGTGATCTGGCCCTCGGGCAGTATCCACCACACGGCAAAGAACGATGCGATCACGGTCAGCAGCATCGAGGTCCAGTTTCCTGTGTTCAATGCATTCTGCACGCTTGAGTTGTCGTCTTTGATCTTAACGAACCAAAATCCAATGATAGAGAAAACAATACCAAGGCCGCAGATCACCATCGGCAAAAGGATCGGCGACATTCCGCCAAAATTGTCATTCACCCTGATCTCTTGTCCGAGCACCATAGTCGCCAGGATCGTCGCGACATATGAACCAAAAAGGTCGGCCCCCATGCCCGCAACGTCACCAACATTGTCGCCCACATTATCAGCGATGGTCGCCGGATTGCGAACGTCGTCCTCGGGAATACCTGCCTCGACCTTACCAACCAGATCGGCACCGACGTCAGCTGCTTTTGTATAGATGCCGCCGCCGACACGCGAAAATAGCGCGATCGACTCGGCTCCCAGCGAGAAACCGGTCAACACCTCGATGGCGGTCCTGACCTGATTGGCCCCGAGCCCAGCGAACACATAGAGAAAAATAATAAACAACCCGCCCAAGCCCAGGACGGCCAGGCCCGCGACGCCGAGTCCCATAACGGTTCCGCCTGTGAACGACACTTTCAGCGCCTGCTTTAAGCTAGTTCGGGCAGCTTGTGTTGTGCGAACATTTGCTTTTGTCGCGACTTTCATCCCGATAAATCCGGCTGTCGCCGAAAACACAGCTCCGACGATGAACGCGATACAAATCACCCAACTCGAATGGATCTCTTTGCCGTTTACCTCGTGGATCGTTCCCGAATAAGCCAATAATATGGAGGTAAAAACAACGAAAATGCTTAATACTCTCCATTCTGCTTTAAGAAACGCCATTGCTCCGTCGGCGATATGGCCCGCAAGCTCCTGCATGTTCGCGTCGCCGGCATCCTGCTTGCTGACCCAGGCAGACTTAAATGCCATCACCACCAAACCCAATATACCCAGAGCGGGCGCCAAATAGATCAAATAACTGTTCATATCTTGTCTTAATGCAGGTTCCGCCGCGCTGGACGCACCCAATACCGTTCCTAAAAATAATTGCATTGTTTATTACGCCTGTATGGCCGTCAAAAACTAATGATTATAAGATACTTACAGCAAATTACCAATTACGGCAGGCAATATGGACGCTGATTATGACAAAGGACAGCCGATTGCTGATAAACTTGGGTTTACCAAAAATGTGCGGAGAAAAGCATGATGTTAAATAAACTCGTCGTTTCAGGGGTCTTAGGACTCGTATTTATTTTGTTTGGCGGAGCTTACGGCCAGAACAAATTTGAGGGATATTCTGTCGTTGTCGAAGCAAACAGCGCCGGAGCATGTCCCGTGTGGTATCTGCCGTCGTCGAATAACGGAAACGCGGTCGATGTCTATTTCGCCGGAACAAACCAGCGAACACCTGCGAATATCACGGCATGTGACGGCAGCAGTATCAGGAACGGCAGCAACGTGATCCCAAATGAGAACGGCCAATGGTGCTTTAACGGCCCGGAACAGTTTTACGATGTAAAGTTCAAAAACGGCTCGGTGTATTTATGGTATTCGTTTGATAAGGACACCGGATTTTATAATGTAAAAGATTTCCGTCCAGTAACACGAAACAACGGTCCACAGTCACAATACACGTTTATCGATCCGCCTGACTGGACCAGCACGATACGCAACGCCATTGCCTTCATCGCCGCGCGTCAGGGCGGAACGCTGCGGTTTCCCGATGGCGATTACGTCGTTGGCACGCTTGACGGCAACCGTCGCGATCCAAAATATGAGGCGATCACGCTGCCGTCCGGTATTGTGATAGAAGGCGCGAGTTCAAATTTTTCTGTTCCGACCGCTAATCATCCGATCAATAAAAGCGCGTCGAGGATCCGGCTGCGAAATAGCAACCAGTCGATATTCCGCATCGGCGGCTGCACAAATCAAGTCGTAGTTCGCCAGATCGAGCTTCTCGGCAATTCTGCGCTCTTTGGTGAAGCAAGCCGCGATTCCACCGGCAACTACGGCATCGAAGGCATAGGGAAATGGCAGCTAAATCCCGATGTTTCAAATTCGAGTTACGGTATGAGATTTGAAAACGTCTCATTCCAAAACCTCGACAAAGGCATCTACGTCCATAACGCCAATGACGCCAACTGTGACGCAAAGACTCAGTATTGCGACGCATGGCAGTTTGATTTTGTCGTGGTAGATCAAGGCATCTTCCTCAACAACAAAACAGGCATCTGGATCGACACCTACAATACCGAATGGAAAATAACCAATTCTTTTTTTGGCTACATTGCGTCTAACCCCCCTGGCGATGGCATCCGTATCAAAAAAGCCGGAACTGTTTTGATAGAACAAACCTTTGGCGGCGGCTATAATTACGGTCCTCAGATCGGCGGCACATTTCTCTATATAGATACTGCAACGTCGGTGAGTGTCATTTCCTCGCAATCCGAGCGCGGGCAGCGAAGCATCTATACAAATCCGCAAGGCTCAATCACATCGATGATGCTTAATGTCGTCGGAAGCGTCTTTGACGACAAGGTCGATCTTAACGGTAGGCTTAACTTTATCTCGACCGGAAATTTTTACGGGGCAAAAACGATTGATGCCGAGCCTGCCGTAAATATCAGTTCTGTCGGAGATCGATATTGTTACGATTCGATGGTTTTGAAAGGGCGTTGTGTTGACGAACGCGGACGCAATATCACAAAGCCGGGTCTTATCGGAGGCCGTAAAATGTTTGAAACAGGTAGCGTCGGTGAAGACACCGGCCCTGATCGTCTTGAAGGTCGACCGAATTTCTTTGGCTACAACGTCCGTATCGGTGACGGGCTTTTGCAGTTTGACCCGAATATTACTTTTAAGGACATACAGGCATGGGCCGCAGGCGCAGGAACCCGTCCAAAGGCCGAAGACGGAGCATTTCTATATTGTAAGGATTGCCGTAAAAATAGTTCAGGTGTTTGCACTCAAGGCATCGCCGGAAGTGACGGAGCATTTGCAAAACGCATAAACGGCCAATGGCGCTGCGACTAAAATCGTATATAATGCCTTCATAAACTATATTCGTGAGGAGCTTTTATGCCGACGACAGATCCATTTGTCGATGCCTATATCGAAAAGTCGAAAGATTTTGCCCAACCTATTCTGAATCATATTAGAGAACTTGTTCACGCGGCCTGCCCCGACGTGATTGAGACTAAGAAATGGAGTTTTCCGCATTTCGACTACAAAGGAATGATGTGCAGCATGGCGGCTTTCAAGGAACACTGCGCATTTGGATTTTGGAAGCAGTCGCTTTTGGAAGATGCCGCATTCCCTGCCGAAAAGACCGCGATGGGGAGTTTTGGCCGAATAATGTCGATCAAAGATCTGCCGAACGATAAAACATTCAAAAAACTGATCGTCGATGCGATGAAGTTGAATGATGCAGGCATTAAAATAGCTAAATCAAAATCTGCCAGCGAGAAAAAAGAACTTGTCGTCCCCGAGATATTGACTGCGGCACTCGCGACAAATGAATTGGCAGCCGAAACGTTTAATAACTTTCCTTACAGCTGCAAAAAAGAATATGTCCAATGGATAACCGAAGCAAAAACTGACGCAACCCGCGACAAACGCTTGGCGACTACTATTGAGTGGCTGACCGAAGGTAAACGTCGAAATTGGAAATATGAAAATTGTTGAGAATTTTTCCAGATAGAAATAAAAGTAACAAACAAAAAATATGACAGAACCAATACTCGTAGCAAAAAAAGATAAAAGTGAATTCTTTCTATTGCCGCAAATGTCCAATCGTCACGGTGTTATCACTGGCGCGACCGGAACCGGAAAAACAGTGACTTTGCAGCGCATGGCCGAGGGCTTTAGCGGACGCGGCGTGCCGGTCTTTATGGCGGACATCAAGGGCGACCTGACCGGCGTGACGCAGATCGGCGGCGGTAACGCGAAGATCGACGCCCGAAACGAACAACTTGGGATCACGCCGGTTTTTGAACAATTTCCGGCGACGGTTTGGGATGTATTCGGCAAGCAGGGACATCCGCTGCGGGCAACCGTCAGCGAAATGGGGCCGCTGCTTATCGCACGGCTTTTGCAATGTAACGAGACACAGGAAGGCGTCCTCGCCATTGCGTTTAAATACGCAGACGACAACGGCCTGATGCTGATAGACCTTAAGGACCTGCAATCGCTGATGCAATATGTCGGTGAGAATGCCGACCAATTGACGCTTGCCTACGGCAATGTCTCGTCGGCATCGGTCGGTGCGATCCAGCGTGGGCTTTTACAAATAGATCAACAAGGTGGCGACCTTTTCTTTGGCGAACCGGCGGTGAAGCTTGACGACTTTATGCAGACATCAGGCGGTAAAGGCGTGCTCAATCTACTCGCGGCCGATCAACTCGTCCAGGCGCCGAAGCTGTATTCGACATTTCTGTTGTGGCTTTTGTCGGAGCTTTTCGAATCGCTGCCCGAAGCCGGCGATCTGGAAAAACCAAAGCTCGTTTTCTTTTTTGATGAAGCTCATCTTCTCTTCACCGATGCACCGCAGGCTCTTATCGATAAGGTTGAGCAGGTCGTCCGCCTTATCCGCTCGAAGGGCGTAGGCGTTTATTTTGTCACGCAAAATCCGGCGGACATTCCCGAAAAGGTCCTCGCTCAGCTTGGCAATCGTGTCCAACACGCTCTGCGAGCTTACACGCCGCAGGAACAAAAAGGCGTCCGGGCCGCCGCGACATCGTTCCGCGTCAATCCCAAGCTCGATACCGAAAAAGTTATAACCGAACTCGGCGTCGGCGAGGTGCTGATCTCGACACTCGACGAAAAAGGCGTGCCGACCATCGTTGACCGCGCATTCGTCGTCCCACCGGTCGGCCACATCGGCCCGATCACACCGGAACAGCGCTCAGCATTGATAGCTAATTCGCTCGTCGCAGGCGCATATGAAAACGCCATCGACCGCGAATCGGCCTTCGAGATGCTAAAGGTCAAACACGATGCAAAAGTTGCTGAGCAACAGGCCGCAGCCGAGCAAGAAGCTGCCACAAAACAAGCTGCCGCAGATGCAAAGACAGAACGTGCAGCGGCAAAGGCGCCTGACACCATTTGGGAATCGGTCGGCAAAAGTGCGGTCCGTGCAGCGACAACAAGCATCGCCCGATCGGTCGGCACAAAGCTTGTTCGAGGTGTTTTGGGCGGCTTGCTTGGCGGAAAAAAGAGTTGGTTTTAATTGAAAAAGTCGAAATTCAAAATGTTGTAAATTCTTGAGGTGCATTTATGGCAGGAAAGCAAACTTTACTTTTGGTCGGAACGGCGAAGGGACTGTTCATTTTGCGACGCGGCGGTAATGGGCAATGGGCGATGAAAGGGCCGCATTTTGCGGGGCGTGCAGTGTTTTCAGCGTTTCTAGACCAGCGAAAAGGCCGTAATGAGATGTGGGCGGCTCCGACAAGTTGGCATTTTGGCGCGGTGCTTGTAAAAAGCACCGACATGGGCGCGACTTGGGACTCACCCGAGCGTATGCGGATCAAGATGCCCGCAAATACAAAAAAGTCCCTTGAAAACATCTGGCAGATCGCTGCCGGAGCAAAAGATAACACGCTTTATGTCGGCACCGCTCCCGGCGGCTTGTTTGAGTCACATGACCGCGGTGAAACGTGGAAATTAAACTCAGGCCTTTGGAAACATCCGCACCGCAAGCAATGGAATCCGGGCTTTGGCGGCCTTTGTCTGCATACGATAGTCACGGATAAAAAGGATCCTAACGACATCAAGATCGCAGTGTCGTCTGCCGGTGTTTATCAAACCTCGGACGGCGGCGAGACGTGGGCGGCGACCAACAAAGGCGTAAAGGCTTATTTTATGCCAAATCAATATCCCGAATTTGGCCAATGCGTTCACAAGATCCAGCGTCACCCGCGAAAAAAGAATACGTTCTTTTTGCAAAATCATCACGGCGTTTATCGCAGCCGCGACGGCGCTGTAACTTGGCAGGAGATCGAGGACGGCTTGCCGTCGAACTTTGGGTTTGGCCTTACGGTCACGGATAGCGCATCGGTCTTTATCGTTCCACTCGAAGCAGATGCCAAGAGATTTACATGCGACGGCAAACTCCGCGTCTATCGCAGCCGCGACGAAGGTAACTCATGGCAGCCGCTCACAAAAGGCCTGCCGCAAAATAACGCATACGAGGTCATCCTGCGTGATGCAGTAACATCCATCGGCAACAGCGTCTTTTTCGGAACAAAGAACGGCAAACTCTTTGCTTCTTCGAACGACGGCGATTCATGGAAGATGATCGAAAGCTCACTGCCCGAGATCTGCTGCGTCAAGGCTTACAACATCTGATGTCAGTTACGGTTCATCTCAGCGGTCACCTCAAGCCCTTCTCTGACGACAAGGTCGAGATAAACCTACCCGGCGAATTTACAACCGTCGGTGACGCTCTCGATTCACTTTGGAAACAACACATCGCCCTCCGCGATCGCGTCCTCAACGAGCAAGGTGAGATTCGTCAGCATGTAAATATTTTTGTCGGAAGTGACGATGTCAAACGACTGAAAGGTTTGCAAACGTCAATCAAGACAAACGACATTCACATTTTCAACGCTGTCAGTGGAGGATGATAAGACAATCGGATCTACCCACCCATTGCGAGTATTAAGCCGCAGATGCCCTTACCACTTTATTGTGCCGCATAAAAAAATCGTATGTCGAAAGAACGTACGCACCAAATTTATTTTTTGCCCTGAAGCGCAGTCGTACATACCAATACGGCTCACTGTCGATGTTCACCTTCGACAACCGTGACCAACTAACTAGCTTCATACTGTACGGATCATCGAGCACACCCCTAAGATATTGGATTACTGCTAACACACCCGCGCTAGTTTGACGCGGTTTCGGGCCCATGATTTCTCCCTCCGATGGAGGACGTTGGGATCGGGCACTCTTACTTGCGACGCCACGCTTCAGAATCCATTGGTCATTTTTTAAGATGAGGTTTCCTAAATACGAACCGCCTGCCTTACGCAGTTTTGTATTGCGCCAAATATACTTGGTTAAATAAACACCTCCATAACATGCTGCACATTCATCGGGCGTTGGCGTAAATGTCTCGATATGCAATTGAGTACCTACGATCTTCGCGTTTCTGATTCCTCCAAAGGCTCGATCACCTCCTTCTAATATGGTAAGAAGCTTCACATCGGAATTCTCTAGAGTGTAAACAAATACGCGATTTCGTCCACTTGCCCCCGTCCCTCCGACAAAATATGTTGTGAATACGGCGGCTTCTTCTTTCCCGTCACCTGTGAGATCGCCAAAGGATAACTCCGTGTTGAAGCTGGTAACATCTTCCTTTGTCAGTTCCAATCCATCCTCATCTTTATCGAGATTGTCTAAAATATATGCATTGACTGTTTCAGATAGCTGAGAAGAAACGCCGCGAATGGATGATGATTGCGCGAGCGAAGCGACACAACTGACGGACAAAATTACAAGAAAGATAAATAAATTTGCGATTGTTTTCATATCTTGCTCAATATAACAGGAAGAGCTTGCGATCCGCCAGGAATTGGCTCTCGCCTTCTGTCCACCTTTGTTCAATCTCTCGCAACTCAACACCACTGACAATCGCTTTTCGAATCTTATCGGTCCCACA
>JANMDA010000317.1:0-3104 GCA_031376085.1 Chloracidobacterium sp. | reverse complement strand
GTTTTCCTTGGCCCTCTGAAGCATAAGCTCCTCGGTGATAAGATTGGCGATCAGTTCGCCCTGCTTTTCGTCGACAAGTTTTTGAGCCTCTTCACGCGATTTGCCTTGCTGGACAAAAGCATCGACCGCGTCCTTCATCTCGCGTTTTACTCGCGAAAGCGTTATTACGTCGTTATTTACCTGCGCCACGACCTCATCGACCACTCGCGTCTGCGTTTCCTGTGCAAATGCTGAGGATCCGGCAGCCAAAACGACCATAACCGCAAAACTCGTAAACTTTAGATATTTCATTCAAAACTCCTAAACGAACAACCGTGCAATGTGGATTTGATGCCTAAATACCGCGATAAGTTTATTGCCCAAAAAACGGAAAAGAGCCATCATCCGTAATTTATAAATATTAACAGGTTTTGCGCACGCCTGTTAAATCCCTCAAATGAACAAAAAATGCCACGCCTGCAATGTAGTCAATTTCCCGAACGCTGAAACTTGTGTCCGGTGTAATGCCTCATTAAACGGCGGCGAAAAGGTACGGAAAAACACTGCTTCGCGATTGCTCACGCGGGCGTTGATCTGCATTGCAGTGTGCATTGCTGTGATCATGGGCTTTTATCTGTCGCTGACGGCATCCGCAAAAGGCTTATCACCCGAGCAGGGCCACCAAGTGCGAAAAGCCATCGCCGTTCTCAACGAACGCGGCTTTTCTGACGACATATTCCTGCTTGCCCACTTTTCTATATTCCGCAGCGAAGACAATTGGCTGAATGCGTCCGTTGCAAAGGAAAATGCGTATGCCGCAGCGAATTTCCCTTTTGAGATCATAACTCTTTATCCAGATTTTTTTACTTACCCGATTGACGAGACCGAGCGCGCGGCTATTCTCCTTCACGAATCGCGCCACTTGCGCGGTGAAGATGAGCATGACGCCTATCAATATGTTTGGATGCATCGAAAGCAGCTTGGCTGGACCCGCGACAAATATTCACAGTCGGTTGTCTGGCGCAATATCAGAAGCCAGACTCAAGATAATGTCCCCGAAATGTTTGTCTGTGACGACAACGATATCGAGTTCGGCGACTGCACCGAGTAACGCGTCTTACACCCGAATACTAATAAGACAATCTGCTGCCACTGCGATGGGGTTACCGGTTTTTACAACGACTCTCAATATGCCGGTCGGCGAGAAAATCGAGTCTTCATTATCACTCAAAAACTGCATCAATTTTTCAGGTGAAACGCGCGCCGCTTCGCCGAGTTTGATCGCAATACCGTCAGCCGTTTTGTCGATCGACATTATTGCCGTCCGCTCGGCGAGTTTTCTCAGGCGCGCGTATTCAAAGAGATTTTCGACCGAGCGTGGAATGCGGCCATAGCGGTCCTCGATCTCGGCGTGGATCTGCACGAGAGTTTCCTCACTTTCCGCGGACGAAATGCGTTTATATGTTCGGAGCCGCTGGCTCGTCTCGGCGATATAGTCTTTCGGAATTGCAACATCGACGCCGAGGTTGATCGAAACGCTCGTCTCATCGGCGATCTCATCGCCGCGCATTTCAGCAATCGTTCGTTCGAGCATTTTTGTATATAGATCGAATCCGAGTGCGTCCAAATGGCCTGACTGCTGGCCGCCGAGAATGTTGCCGGCTCCGCGCAGTTCGAGGTCCAATGCCGCCAGGCGAAATCCGGCGCCGAGATCAGAGAATTCGCGGATCGCTGACAAACGCCGTCGTGCGATAGGCGTTAATTCGAGTTCGCTCGGAATCAATAAATACGCATATGCTCGCCGGTTCGAACGTCCAACGCGTCCGCGAAGCTGATATAGCTGCGATAGTCCGTAATTGTCAGCTCGATTGATGATGATCGTATTCGCTCGCGGGATGTCGATGCCGTTTTCGATGATCGTCGTGGCGACGAGAATGTCGTATTTATAATCGATAAAATCGAGCATCACCTGCTCCATTTCTTTTTCGTTCATCTGGCCATGGCCGATGGCGATGCGAGCGCCCGGCACGATCTTTTGAATGAGGGCGGCGATCGGTTGAAT
This sequence comes from Chloracidobacterium sp., assembly GCA_031376085.1. GTDB lineage: Bacteria > Acidobacteriota > Blastocatellia > Pyrinomonadales > Pyrinomonadaceae > OLB17. The sequence goes on along the minus strand of JANMDA010000317.1, from coordinate 1,063 downwards.
GGATTCGACTCGGTTGTGTATGAAAAAGATCTGACCGTTACGGGCGAGTTCGAGCTCTATTGCGGAACGTATAACGCTCTCAGAAAATTGAACGACCTGTGTATTGATAGCGAGTCGATCACGCGGCGGAGTTTCGATGACGGACATATCACGCATTCCGAGCAGGGACATATTTAATGTGCGAGGAATCGGTGTTGCCGAAAGTGTCAAGACATCGATCTTTTTCTTCAAATGCTTAAGTTTTTCCTTGTGGCCGACGCCGAAACGCTGCTCTTCGTCTACGACTACCAGGCCAAGTTTTGGCAACTGGACATCGGTCGAGAGTATGCGGTGAGTTCCGATCAGCACATCGACCTCACCTTTGCCGGCGGCCTCGACAACTGCCTTTTGCTCCTTGGTTGAACGAAAACGCGAAAGCAGATCGACCTTTACAGGAAAAGCCGCAAAACGTTTTTTGAACGTTTCGTAATGCTGATATGCCAACACAGTCGTCGGCGTCAGAATAGCCGCCTGCTTGCCGTCCATCACAGCTTTGAACGCTGCACGCATCGCGACCTCAGTTTTGCCGTAACCTACATCGCCGATGATGAGCCGGTCCATCGGCGTCGCGGTTTCCATATCGTTTTTTGTGTCCTCGATGGCGGCTGCCTGATCGACTGTAAGGTCATATGGGAATGCATCTTCGAATTCATGCTGCCATGGAGCATCGGGCGAAAATGCGTGGCCGCGAACGAGCTTGCGTTCGGCGTAGAGCCGCAGCAGTTCGTCGGCCATATCGCGCATCGCGCGTTTTGCCTTTGCCTTGGTCTTTTGCCAACCGATGCCGCCGAGACGATCAAGCGCAGGCGACGTTGCCTCGCCCGACGAATACCGCGAAACGAGATCCATTCGCTCGACGGGCACAAAAAGCTTCGCCTCATCTGCGTAGATCAGCAGCATGAATTCGCGATCTGCGCCTTGCGATGAGATCGTCTGCAAACCGTCAAACCGCCCGATGCCGTGATCGACGTGAACAACATAATCGCCGATCTTCAGGTCACGAAAATCTGAAACAAAAGCACCG
>JANMDA010000276.1:0-11353 GCA_031376085.1 Chloracidobacterium sp. | reverse complement strand
AAAGACAATAGCAGCAGTCCGATCACGCCAAGCTCCGACAATACCTGAAGAGGTTCGTTGTGCGTGCGCTCGACTATATAATCCTCGGCGATATCTTCGCTCGTATCATTAGAATGCGTCTCGCGAAAGCGGATCCGTGCCGGATTGAATGCCGGTCCAAAACTGTCAGCTCCGACACCGGTAAGCCAATGATCTTCGGCCATCTGCTTTGCCACCCGCCATGTAAAAATACGCATTGTTGAGGTGCTGCGTGTGGTGTCTGCCGTTCCGGTTATGTAACTCGTCGTTGAAGGGACAGCGGAAAAGAAAGAAAAGAAAACCTGTGTGCCGATAGTTAATACAAGCCAGATGGCGGCGAAGGCAGCAACACGTTTGCGGAAATACTTTGCTGAAAAAACTGCGGAGCCGGCAAAAAATATTACAAAACCGGCGATGCCTGAAATAAACGCGCCTTTACTAAGCGAGAGCATGACGGTTATCCAACTTAATAAAGCGACGATGAGTATAAATATCATTCGCCGACGGTTTCGCGTGTAGATCGGTGCTGCCCAAAGCAGAGGCGAGATCGTCACGAGCATTTCTGCGTACTTACCGTATCTGATCCTGATGTCACCTTCGGAGCTCGAAAAATCGACGACCGTTAAATAATCAAAGATGCACAAAATGCCTAAAATGAGAGCGGCGATACAGAATGTGGTTGTAATAAACCTGATGTTTGCGTCCGGCCAGGCATCGCTTGTGAAAATCAGAAAAATAATCAAATAAACCGACCAGAGCAGCGTGTGATGAGCAACTGAATTAAACGAAGAAGCCCACAGCGTTGAGACGATGCTCCAAACGATAAAAGTTCCGATAGCGCACGCGATTGTCCATGGTGCAGCAGACATTTTGGCAGCATCGTGACGCCGCCGCATCAAAACAAAAAAAGCGATCAAAAACAGCGATAAAAGCAGCTCGACCTTGAATGGCAGATTTACATGGACCGCCGGTTGAGGCAGGGAAAATAATATTGCCAAAAGCGCGAGCGACAACAAACCAGGCATCAGTATTCCGGACGTGCCGAAAATACTTTCGATTAAATTATTATTTTTGCCAGAATGCATTTAAGAATGGATATGTGCGGAGAAAGACGGTAAATGTTAACACGTTCGCCAAACGGAAAAAAAAGCGGAAATCCGAAACCGGATCTCCGCCTACAGAAATAAATCAAATTGTGTATCAATTGTTCAACGGTGTGCCCAGCGCAACCGATGTCTGGTCGTAGGGCGTTCCAAGATTGGCAGAGTCGGGATCGGCCATGATAACTCCGTCAGTGGCAACGCCAAACCGGCGGCTTCCGGTTTGTGTGACGCCTGATGTAGTAGTCGGATTTGCCGAGAAAAAGAATTGTGCGGGTGCGGTCGATGTCCTATCGACCCGTCCGCCAACGTAGTTAAAACCGGCTTTCGTGCCGGAAGCCAAAGTTGAATCGACCAGATTTGGAGTTCCAAGCTCGGTCAAAGCTGTCACGGTTCCGGCACCGATGTCACCTGCGTAGTTGCCGGTTCCATAGGTCGCTGCGTATGTCATCTGAGCGCCGTGCAGCGTGCGCATGGCGGAAATTGCTGATCCTTCGTTCGCCGAGCGGCGTGAGGCAAGCAGATTTGGGATGGCGATCGCCGCGATGATACCTATGATCACAACGACGATCAGTAATTCTATAAGAGAAAAACCTTTTGCATTTGTATTCATTGTTTTGCGATCTCCTTAATTAGTTTTTGTCTGGTGATAAATATTTGGCTGGCGGTGTCCAAAATAGAGTGTTTAAGTTCGATAATTCTCGTGGTTTCACCGAATCATTAAGCCGGCGATTTCAACGTTGTCTATGTAAAAAGGGAAGCATCCCATAGAATGCCTCCCCCTTTTGTTTTGAAAAAACAACCAACCTCACATTACTGAAGCGGTGTTCCTGCATTCACGGCAGCAACATCCGCAAACTGAGTTAAAGTTGTATCGGTCCTAAGCACACCATCTGTAGCTACACCGAAGCGGCGCGAGCCTGTAGCGGTGACACCCGATATGGTTGTCGGTATTGTCGAAAACGCAAACTGTGCTGGTGCAGTCGATGACGAAGCAACGCGTGCTCCCTGGAACACATAGCCACCCTTCGTGCCGACTCCGAGAACTGAGTCGACCAGACCCGGCGTTGCGAGTTCTGAAAGAGCCGTTCCGCTCATTGAGGTAGCACCGGCGTAGTTGCCGTTACCATAAGTTGAAGCATAGGTCATCTGAGCACCATGCAGCGTGCGGCAAGCCGAAATAGCTGAACCTTCGTTAGCTGAACGACGTGCGGCAAGCAGGTTAGGAATAGCGATAGCGGCGATAATGCCGATGATCACAACAACGATTAAAAGTTCGATAAGCGAGAAACCTTTCTGATTTTTCATGTCTAATTCACAATCTCCTAAAGTATTTGAAATATGTACCTTTCCCAGGCCACTGCCTTAGTATCAATACCCGTGCCACTGGGTGAGTGTGGAGTCGGAATAGGTCTTAAGCCTTGAGTTTGCAGGGTTTAGGGGTTTAACGTGGGAGTGATAATTTATATTTGAAGATTAATTTGATCCTGTATAATTACAGTTTTTGGTAATGAGCTATGACAAAAAATGTCAACCATTGGCTGTTTTCAGGGCTTTGCCCATCGATTTGCGGAAAAGCTGTGCTTTTCCGTAGTCGGTCCAAATTGGTTGCGGCTATGCCGCCGCTTCATAAATGGACGAAACGGCGGCATAGCCGCATTTTGTCGCCTTTGCAAAAGTCTGTTGCTCTAATCCGAAGAACGCATTTGAGCGGACAGGCTGCGGATGCTGTGCTTGTCGAGGAGATGACGAAGCGAGCGGACGGGCATTTGTAGGAGTTCGGCGGCTTTGGTTTGATTTCCGGCTGTCTTTCTGAGGGCCTCAACTACATAGGTCTTTTCCAGATTGTCGAGATGGCTTACCAGATTGATGCCGTCGTCGGGCAGATCGAATTCGGCATTGATCCGCTGCGGATTGTAATTAGTAATATGATCGGGAAGTTGTTCGGGCTGGATTTCGTCCGAGCGTTCGAGGGCGACAGCACGTTCGATCGTGTGCTCGAGCTCGCGGACGTTGCCGTGCCAGGCGTAATTTTCGAGTATCTGCACAGTTTTTGGCGAGATCGTAAGTGTCTTTCCGGCCTGATCGCAGAATTTTTTGACAAAATGATCTATCAGGTCGCCAATGTCCTCGGTCCGTTCACGCAGCGGCGGCAAGTGTATCGGTATGACGGAAACGCGATAAAAGAGGTCTTCGCGAAATGTGCCTTCTTCGCTCATTTGCTTCAGATCGCGATTGGTCGCCGCAATAACACGGGCATCGATCGCCTGTTCGTCATGAGCACCAACGGGCCGAACCTTTCTTTCCTGAAGGACACGCAGAAGCTTGACCTGCATGGCAGGCGACATTTCGCCAATTTCATCGAGGAAGATCGTTCCGCCGTGAGCGGCCTCAAAAAGGCCTTTACGGTTAGTATTGGCTCCGGTAAACGAGCCTTTCATGTAACCGAACAGCTCTGATTCCAGCAGCGTTTCGGTAAACGCTCCGCAATTGATCGAAATAAAAGGTTTTTCTGCGCGCGGGCTAAGATCGTGGATCGCTCTCGCGACCAATTCTTTTCCCGTTCCACTTTCACCTGTCACCAGCACGGTCGATTGCACTTCGGCGACAGTCTCGATCATTTGATAGATCGCATTCATTACGGCCGAAGTGCCGACAATGTTCTTTACACTGCCGCGTTCGCGCTGCGCGCGTTTGAAAGCACGGTTTTCGTCAATGAGAGCCTGCTTTTCAAGCGTTTTACGGACGATCAGCTTTAATTCTTCGACATCGAATGGTTTTGTGATGAAATCATCGGCCCCAAGCTTAAACGCCTCGCGGGCAGTCTCTACCGATGCGAACGCAGTCATCAACACGACACCAATGTCCGGCAATGTCTCGCGAACGGCCCGGAGCATTTCGATACCGTCCATATCCGGCATTTTTACATCCGAAATAATAATGTCTGCCGGCTCGGCATCGAGCAGTTCCAGAGCCTGTCGGCCGTTCATCGCCGTGCGGATGTTATTGCCGTCCGTTTCGAACACAAGGCTCAATAACTGGCGGTAACTTTGCTCGTCGTCAACGATTAGTATGTTTGGCATTGAAAAATGTCGATTTGCCCGAAGGCAGGATTGGACGGGCTATTGCGAATAACCACTCTCTATTGTCACAGATTCTAATTGGTTTATTCAAGAAGAAATATCTGCGTTATTGTCTGTTACGTTCAAAAACTCCGTGAGTTTGGATGACGCAACGTCAGTTTTGCTGCCAATTGCTGCCTCAGCCGACTTGCGGCGTTTTTCTTTTGGCATATCGACGGTTATGACTGTGCCTTCGCCTTGCCGGCTTTTGACATTAATAGCCCCGTTATGATCTTTTACTATTTGATAGACGATAGAAAGGCCAAGGCCGGTGCCGCCTGTCGTGGAGTTTGAAAAAGGCTCGAAAAGCTGTTCGACCTGATCCGGCGTCATACCTATTCCCGTATCCTCGAAGGTTATGCGAATGCGATTGTTCGGCACAGTCGCAACACCGACGACAAGTTCACCGCCATCAGGCATTGCCTGCAGAGCGTTGCGGGCTAGATTCCAGAATATTTGCTTTAACTGTGTAATGTCTGCCGAGATTACTACATCTTCTTCAGCGTTGTTCAACGTTAATTTATGATGTTCTTTTACGTCCGGGCTATGTTTGAGAAGCGTGATCGTATCATTGATCGCCTCGCCGACGTTTGTGTCTGAAAAAGTGGCCGCCATTGGCCGTGCGTAGCCGAGAAAATTCGTAATTATACTGTTAAGCCGGTCGGATTCCTTAAGGATAATATCCATCAAACTCGTGTGTACCGATTCAGCAGGCATCTTCGATTCGAGCACCTGGATCGCACCGCGCATTGCTCCCAACGGATTGCGAATCTCATGCGCCAGGCCCGCAGCCACTCTGCCGACGGCGGCCAGACGATCCTTTCGGCGAACGCTTTCTTCCATTGAACGAATGTCCGTAAGGTCCTGAAATGTAATGATCAGGCCCGAAGCTTCATGCAATTCCGAAAACAGCAGCGAAACGCTGTAACCGATACGAACCGCAAAACCATCCGGTGTCAAAAGGTCGGTCTCGAAACGCGGAAGCTGCTCACCCTCGCCCGCAGCTGCGAGTGAAAGGTCGATCGATTCCCGAATATTGCCAAAAAGGGAATTGATCGATTTGCCCTGCATTTCATCCAGTCTGTAACCTGTGATCTCGGTTGCAGCAGCGTTGAAAGTGTAGATGTTTCCTTCGAGATCGGTTGTAATGAGTCCGGAGCGGATCGACTCTACAATTCGTTCGTGCAGAACACGCAAGTTGGCGAGTGTTTTTGCGGTTTCTGCAAGTTCTTCTCCAGATGACCGTCGATCAGACAATCTGGATGCGAGTAAACCTACAACCAGAAAGGCAACAATATGAAAGCTGACGATCTGGACAGCCTTTGCGGTAGCTACCGTCGTCGGGCCGAAAGTATCGATCACCGAATTCTGCGTCAAAACAGTCAGTGTAATAAACAGCAATGAGCAGAACATTGCCATCAGAAGTGTCGAGAGCGGTTTTAGAAAGAAACTCGCTACGCTGATCAGGACGATGTAGAGCGTGATATACGGCGAGGTAAGATCGCCCGTTCGCCAGACGAGCCATGTCGTCAAAAGGGCATCAAGAAAAAATTGTGTGCGTATCTGCCATGCAAAATTTTTGCTGAGCCGCAGCAGGAAAAAATAAACTATCGTCAGCCCAACCGAAATAAGGAAAACAAGGAAAAGTCCCTGTGGGAAACTTTCAAACGACAGTCTTAGCGTTCCGCTATACCAAAACCAACTTGTTACAAGCAGCAGAAAGATCGCCATCAAACGCCCGATGATAAGCGTTTGGATTCTCTGCATTTGTTGGGTATTGGCAGAATCGGCCTTTTCGTCTAAACTGAACATATTTGCCGAAAAGAAAATGGAAACTAACGAAGATCAGAACAATTCGCCCGTCTTCGACCAGCGGCCCTGGGGCAGCTTCACAGTGCTCGACGACGCGGAAGATTACAAAGTAAAGAAGCTCGAAGTTTTGCCGGGAAAACGTCTGAGTTATCAACGGCATTCGCGCCGCTCCGAACATTGGTTCGTCGTGCGCGGTATAGCTAAAGTAACACTAAACGGCAATGAAATTCTAGTCAAAGCCGGTGAATCGCTCGATGTGCCGTGCGGCTATGCTCACCGCATCGAAAACCCCGATGCTTCCGAATTACTCATTTTGATCGAAACTCAAACCGGCGATTATTTTGGCGAGGACGATATTGAAAGACTTGAGGACGACTTCGGGAGGGCCACCTAACGGACGACCATATCCTAGACGACATTAAACGAGTAGGTAGTCGCGAATCGATATTTTGCGCTTCAATTGGCTATGCGATAGCGATGGCGATTCTGATTCCATTTGTGTTTTCGGCACCAAAAGATTGGCTTACCAATCCTCAATTTATTGTTCCGTTTGTGTCGGCATCAATCGTTCTTTTTCTCTCGGCCTCTGTTCTGGGTCGTTATGCCGCGCTCACAGCTTATCGCCTTCGAGATAATCCCGTCAGGATGAGACTTGTCGGGGTTCGTCTAGCTTGGACGTGCGTTCTACTAGCTCCTTTAGTCGGCTGTCTACCCAATGTCTTGATGCAAAGCAAATTATGGAATCTAGGAAGTTTTACACGGAATTTTTTTGACTTTGTGTTTAAGCCAACTTTTTGGATTTGCTTCGTGGGGTTTATTCCGGCGACAATTTTGGGAATTTATTTTTCTCGCCGCATTAATAGAGCCTTTACGATCTTACGGGACTGATGATAGCTCTCGCTGCGTCCATTAGGTTCTCCGAAATCATATCAGGCATGCAGTGGAGCGATTCTTGATGTTGTGTGCCGTAACCAGTTAAAACTAAAATACTTCGGGTCCCAGCCGTTCTGCCGAGTTCGACGTCTATTTTTTTATCTCCAATCATCCACGAATTCTCAAGATCAATATCAAAATCGGCCATCGCGGCGTCGATCATTCCGGTATTCGGCTTGCGGCAATTGCAGCCGTCGCACGGCAGATGCGGGCAGAAGTAAAAGGCATCAATTGCTCCCGAAAGCTCGGACTGTATTTTTTCGTGGATGCCGTGCATCGCTGCCTCTGTGTAGATGCCGCGGCCGATGCCTGATTGATTTGTGACGACGATCACAAGGAAGCCGCTATCTTTGAGCAGCTGGACGGCGTTCGCGGTAAACGGAAAAAGGCGCAGATCTTCGACGCGCGAAAGGTAATTGACCTCCTCGATCAGTGTGCCATCGCGGTCAAGAAATACTGCCGGTTGCTTCTTCATATTCTTCTTCATCAGCCAGTCTGTGTTTTGCGGTTTCGAAAACTTCATCGACCGAGATGCGAGTCATGCAGCGATGATCGATAGGACAATCGCGCAGCATGCATGGTGCGCATTCAACTTCTTTTCGAATAACTTCTGCATTCAATGAATATGGCCGCGTTGTTTCGGAATTTGTCGGCCCGAAGATCGCTATTGTCGAAGTGCCGACCGCCGGAGCAACGTGTGCAAGGCCCATGTCGTTTGAGATCAGCAGATCGATCACGGAAAGAAGCGACACTGCTTCGGCCAGATCTGTTTTTCCTGTTAAGTCTACAGGAGTTCTATTGCTTAGTTTCATGACCGTGTTTGAAACGTCTTTTTCAGATTCTGCGCCGATCAAAATAACATTTGCACCAAGGTCATTTTGAAGATTGTCATTTAACGCTGCATAACGCTCGGCCGGCCAGCGTTTTGCCTGCGAATTTGTCGAGCCGACACCTAGCGCGACGATCTTTTTATCGAGATCGACACCGAGTTCGGATAATTTCTTTCGAGCCTCGATCTTTCGCTCTTCTGAAATGTTGAGATCGGTGTTTGGAATTGCCAGCGAAACCGTATCCCGGCCAAGCACTCGCCGCTCGACCTCAGCGATGAGATTCAGATAATAAAAAACTTCGTGTTTGCGATTCTTCCATTCGGGAACCGCGATCGGGTCTGTTAACAAAAGACCGCGAACATCTTTGTTATATCCTATACGTCGCGGAATGCGAGAAAAAAAAGTTGTGATTGCCGACTCGAACGAATTTGGAAATAGAACAGCGAGTTCATATCCGTCGTCACGCAGAAATTGTGAATTATCGTAAACGTCCTTGATCTTCCAACGGTTCTTTTCAAAGGTCACAAGGTCGTCAATAAAATCCGCATCACGAAATAAACCATCAGCCCAATCACGCGTGTGCAAAGATATATGCGAATCAGGAAAAATGCGCCGGAGTTCTCGCAATGCCGGAATCGACATCACTGCATCACCGATCCAGTTTGTTCCTCGAACAATTATTTTCATCTAAAAAAGCGTTTTTAAACCTTCTGAAAGACTAATTTCAGGCTGCCAACCCAATTCCTGTGTGACAAGATCAAGATCGGTGACGTAGTTCATCGGGGTCGGAGCCGGCAAAGGATTTTCTTCGTCGATGACGGCTTGAAGGCCCGAGGCTTGTTCCAGTTGAACGACCAACTGTTTTAGCGTAATAGCATTTTTCGGACCACCGCCGAGATTGTACAGGCCGTGACGGATTACAGATTCGGTAAATGCGGAGCAGGCGGCTGAAAAGTCGTCCACATGCAAAAGGTCGCGTGTCGGCATACCGCCAGCGGGCAGACGCAGAGACTCGCCTTTGTTTATGGCGTCAACATAGTGTCCTACAAAATTTGGAGTGTTGCCTTCGCTTGTCTTGGCATAAACCGTCGAAAGGCGAAAGATGCACGATCGAAAATTCCTCGCGTTTGCATAATATTCGACGTAACGTTCGGCGATCAGCTTAGACCACTCGAGTGCCGACTGGCCCGCATAAGTTGTCTGACAATTTTCACTGACCTCGGTATGATTGTCGGCAAACCGGCCATAGACATCTTTTGTCGAAGCGAAAATGAAAACAGCATTCTCTTTCATTTCACGAAGCAGATTGACAGTGCCTTTGACGTTTGTAAGGAAAACCTGATCTGCACCATCGGGAGATTTATCCAAATGTGCGGCGAGATGTATGACCACATCATAGTTGCGGACAAGTGCAGCCTCCTGCAAATTCAGTATGTCAAGGTTCGAACGCCGAGACATATCGTCGGCATTAAAAAAACGACTGACATGTGTGCCTAAAAAACCGCTTCCGCCTGTGACGAGTGTTTTCATATTTAAATATTCAAACAATAAGAAGTTAACGCAAAGTCGCAAAGACGCGAAGACCCAAAGAAAGAAATAATCTTTTTATGGGCAAAAAATAGAAATAAGGTTTTCTTTGCGTCTTTTCTCCTTTGCGTCTTAGCGTTAAAAATTCTTTTAGGTGCCAAAATCTGATAAAATTTTAATAGCGAGTATCTAATTGAATGTTCGCCTTCAACAAGTTCCATCCAGAAATGTCCGATCAGAACATAGTAAAGAGCACTCGATCAAAGACGCCGCCTAAGGGCTGGGTAAAGGCACGCCGCAAAGCGTCGTCGTATCAGTCTCCGCCGACTTCGCGTTTTCGAAGAATTTTGCACCTGCTTTTCAATGGATGGACGTTGTCGGCGGCTTTGCTGGTCATGCTTTGCGTTTTTTTGACGCTTTCATATTACTGGTTTGAGTTTTCCGGCCGCATCGACCAAAAATTGCTGAGCGGGGAAGTTTTTACCGCATCTGCCGGAATATACTCGGCGCCAAAAACTCTAAAGATTGGTGAGGGCCTTACGATTCCTGAGCTTGTCGATTATTTGAAATCGGCAGGCTACATCGAGCGTAACAATCAGGCAGACGCTTCGCGCAGCCGATATGTGGTAGAGGGCGACACTGTTGGGATCGAGCCGGGAATGACGGGAACGATCGATGGCAAAAAGGTATGTCCATCGTTGACGGTAAAATTTAGCAAAGATCTCAAATCGGTTGGGGCGATTGGTGACCGCGACACAAACGCGCAGGTCAGCGAAACAAAACTCGAACCTAAGATACTGAGTTCCATCGCTGCGGAAGGCGATGGCCGTCGAAAGACCGTCACCTTCAACGATCTGCCGCCGCATCTTGTCAAGGCGATCACGACAACGGAAGATCGTGCGTTCTTTCAGCATTACGGTGTTAATTTTCGTGGCATCGCTCGTGCTCTGTGGCGTCGGTATGAAGGCGATGACGGTTCCCCATTAGCGAATCAAGGCGGCTCGTCAATCGATCAGCAGCTTATCAAAAATCTTCTGCTTACTCGCGAACAAACGATCGAGCGAAAGGTTACAGAGGCGTATATGTCGCTGATACTTGAGACGCGTTTGTCGAAGCAGGAAATATTTACGCTCTATGCGAACCAGATATATCTCGGCCAGCAATCCGGCGTGTCGATCTATGGTGTCGGCGAGGCGGCGAATGCTTATTTTGGCAAGGATGTTTCTCAATTGACCGTTCCAGATGCCGCGTTCATTGCCGGCATCATACGAAGCCCAAATCGGTATAACCCATATAAAAATCCCGACCGCGTCAAAGAACGCCGCAATCAGGTGCTTGAGTCGATGACGCAGACCGGCGAGATTACGGCTGAGCAGCTTGCCGAATATCGAAATGAGTCTATCGAGTTGAAACAAGTTTCGAATGCGAGAGATCTTCAGGGAATGCCTTACTTTTCGCAATATGCGACCGAGGAATTGCCCAAACTTGTCAACGAACCCGAAGCTCTTCAGCATCTGCGCGTTTACACATCGATCGATCCCGACCTTCAGCGGATCGCTTACGAGATCGTCAACAAACGCCTAGCCGCTCTCGATAAACATTTTCCTAAAAAAGAAGGCTTGAACGCTTCGCTCGTCGCCATTCGTCCAAAGACGGGCGAAATTGTTGCGATGGTCGGCGGACGAGACTATCTGGCGAACCAATTTAATCGTGCAACGGATGCGATGCGACAGCCCGGCTCGGTTTTTAAGCCTTTCGTTTATGCAGCGGCGATCAACTCGGCTTACGATTCCAGCACAAGGCAGTTTACGACGGCAAGCATCTTTAAGGACGAAAAAAAGACGTTTACGTTTGGCACCGAGAGTTATACTCCGGGCAATTTTGGTGACTTCTTCTCGAATAAAGACACGACGCTGCGAGATGCGTTGGTAAAAAGTAAGAACGTCATTACCGTCGATATTGCGATGCAGATCAACATCGGTAAAGTGATGAATCTCGCCGCCAAAGCCGG
>JANMDA010000335.1:0-2303 GCA_031376085.1 Chloracidobacterium sp. | reverse complement strand
CCTTTTCGAATGCGTTGAAATACTTATCGAGAGCCAGCAGGATAAAGACGTTCTCCTGCGTGTTTGACCACGCGCCTTTGACGCGGTGATCGAGCAGGCCGCGGACGAGCTTTGGAATGAGGTCGTTCTTCTGATCGGCCTTTATCAACGTTTCGAGCAGGACTCCGTCGGCTCTGCGATTGGAATACATTATGAGCCATGCACCGTCGCCGTAATTAGTAACGAAGTTTGCCGTCGCCGCCGTTTCGGTCGTGCGATTGTTCAGATAATGCAGTATTGCCTGAACTTCGGTCTGCGAGTTTGCATCATTCGCAAGCACCGACAATATCCAGCCGAGAGCCTCGAAGGGCATGCGTGTTTCGTAGATAGCGTCCTTGCCACCTGCTGACGCAGGCGGTTCTGCCTTTGCTTCGGCAAGCAGACGTTTGGCCTTTGCGGTGTCTTTGTCGCCCATCAGATCGCGAATGTAGAGTGCATAGGCTGAGATCGTCCAGCGGACTTCGGGCGAATTCTTATACCATTCGTCGAAGTGCGATTCGACGTTTTTGAGATACGGCTTTGTCTTGCTGAGCATCTCGTCGGGCACCTTGTAGCCTTTTGCCTTGGCGAGGGCCAGAGCGTGGGCGACGTGGATGGTGAGGAACGGATATTCGTAGCGTTCCTTATCGCGTTTCCAGAGGCCGAAGCTGCCGTCGTCACGCTGCCTTGATTTTAGTATTTCCATATCGCGGGCGAAGCGTTTGTTCAACTGCTCCTCCGTTGGCATGTCCTTGGCCTTGAAGGCAGTAAGCACGTCCCGCAGTGCGGCGGTCGAGATCATCCGCGAAGCGATCTGTTCCGAACACTCGTAGGGATAGTTTGCCAAAAAGATATAAGCGTCGGTGAGTTCCTGCAATTGCGTCGAAGATGTCGTGACCTCAAGCCCGCCGAATTGCGGGAACACATCGCCCGGCGTCGTCACCGGTTGGAGTATCGCACCGTTCTGGTCGGTCGTGCCGTATGTCGCAAACGCCTCAGTCGTCGCAGGCGTCCAAACAGGCAGCGAGATCTCAGCAGCGTCGCTGAACTTGCCGCTCGAAACAGCGATCTGGAACCGTGCCGTGCCGGCCTTGAGCGTCGAAACAGGAAATCGGACTTCTGCACGGTCGTTGGCTTTGACGATAACACGCTTGCCGACAGAAGCTGACCCAGTCCCCCCGGACGAAGGCGATCCCGGCTCTGACAGGAGTACATTTGTTGCTCGGATGGCGATGTCCACCGCCATGTCTTTGTCGGTTTGATTTTGAACTACGACCGGCAGATCGATCTTGTCACCGAAATTCATAAATCGCGGCGCCGAAGGCCGCACCATCAGCGGCTGTTTGGCCGTGATCGTCGATTCCGCTTTGCCGAATCGCTTGCCTGTGTCAACCGACACGGCAGTGATGCGATAACGCGTCAGATTGTCCGGAAGTTTAATATTTAAGATCGCTTTGCCGTTTGAGTCTGTTTTTACAGTCGGCGACCAATATGCAAGCGCGTTGAAATTTTCCCTAAGAGCGATAGGCTTTCCGTCTTGACCTACTTCCTGGCCGTCAATAATAAACCTATTTTCAGAACCACTCGCTCCATCGATCTGGAAATTATCTGAACGAGCCTCTTTTCTCTTTGCGCCTAAAATACCAAGGGATTTTGGCATCAACTCTGCTGATTGAGCGCTGATCGTGGTCTGTATATTCGTGTCACTTAAGTCTACCGATTCAGAAGGCGGTGGTGGCGGTTTCTTAACATCGTTCGGATTTCCAAGCAAAATATCCTTTCGAGAATGATAATCACTCGTTCCAGTGCCGCGCGCTGTGTAGAACGTGTCCATCGGATCGCCGATTGTGTACCGGGATAAAGCGAGCACGCTTTCGTCAACAACGACGACCGTGACTTCGCTGTTTGCGACGGGTTCGCCGTGATTGTCGGTGACGGCGACGTTGACTTTTGTTTCGCCGCCGGGGGCGAGTGTTTTATCGACCGGGTCGGCGACTACGGTCAGTCTGCGTGAGGCCGTAGAGATTGGAAGATTGATGTTGCCGCTGGCAAACGCCGGACGCGGCGCCAGTTTCGTATCAACCTCGCCTTTGTCATTTGTCCTCGGTTCAGCGCCGACGAGATCGACCTGTGCGGTGATATTCGGCAGGTATTTTTCTTCGAGAGGAATTTTAAGCGTGATGGACGAATCCTTCATCGTGAACCGTTCGGTCTTTACGATGCCGTCGCGGCGAAGCGTCAGGACACCTTCGGCAGGCGTGAATGGCGAGATCACGAGTAGCTCG